>CAZMTC010000016.1:15839-31321 GCA_964569105.1 uncultured Alphaproteobacteria bacterium
TGGTGGTCGAGCGTCGGGCCCCTCGTATCCTCGTCGCCCTCATCGACCGCGCCATTGAGCGCATTTCTCGCCCCCTTTATGGTCCGGTTCCAGCCGTGCAAGCGGTTTTCGAAGCGGATCGCGGCGACCGGATCGAACAGGGTTCGGCCGAGGATGCCATAGACGCTGCGCGGGCCAAGCGGGGAGGTGTACCTCGTCAAGTCGTAACCGAAGTGCCGGATAATCGTCCCGTGGGCAAGGTCGTCGTCCGTCGCCTCTACTTCCAGAGGCGCGTCGTCCTCGGCCAGGAAGACGTATCTACCCGTCTTGAATTCGTCGGCGGGCAAGTCCTCATAGCGCACGATGGTGAAGCCGATGCGGTTCGACCCACGAACACGGGAGATGATCGCCGCGTACTTGCAGAACGCGAAGGTGCTTGAGCCGCCCTGGCCGTACGTTCCCGCCAGATAGTGCTTCTGGATTTTGTTGCTCTCGTTCAGGCTGAGGATGGTCCCTTCGAGGTCTTCGGGGGCTACGCCGATGCCGCGGTCGATAACCGACACGAGCCGGGACTGCGTCCCCTCGCCGGGCTCCAGGCGGACCACGGTTTTGAGCGCGAGGTCCTGGCGTTCTTTATTGGTGAGGCCAGACAGCCCCTCTTTCTCCGGGACGCCGAGCCACGCGCTCGCCGCCTCACGCGGGGAGCGGCATTGCGGTTTGCCCCCGTGCACCTCGTGCTCGAGCTCCAAGATTGCGTCGTGAGCGTTCGTCACCCGCTCAATCAGCGACCGTCCGGGATCGGAAGCCACCTCGATGGCGCCGCGGTTGTTCGGCCGCCTGCCGACAGGAACATAGGCGACCGACACCCCGCACGCCGCGACGTAGGCTGACAACGCCGCCTCGATGTCCTTGACGTTGGCCGCGTGCAGCAACACGTCGAGCAGTTCCCGCCTGTCCATCGCCTTGCTTTCTCTCAGAGCTTGAACTTCGGCCCGCCTTTGCCCTTCGGGGAGGCGAATCTCGCCTCCACGTCCCCGACGGCGTCCTTAAGGACCTTCACGATCTTGCGGACCTCGGCTTCCTCCCACTCGTAAAGCGAGCGATTAGAAAGATTGCCGATCCGAGCGATTGCGTCGAGAGCCTTGTTCGTCCGCTTCTCGGCGAGGTCCCTGAATTTCTCCCTCTTCGCGTTCAGGTCATCCACCTTGTTGACACTGGCATCCATATAAACCTCCAATACTTGGTCGCTGGTGAGGCCGAATCGCCATCAAATTGCCCATAGGGAAACACGTGATTGACACGTATATTGTCAACATATTCGTCTAAATATTCTCGTTTTTCACCACCAACGTGCGCGACAAGGCAATGCATATTTCGTAAAATATGTGCGCGAATAAGTGAAGCCGCCGCTGGGCTCCGGTCTCGCAGTGCACTTTGAGAGATGCATGGAACGCGACTCGAATGGCTGTGCGGGACACTCATCGGTCGGGCGCCGGCTCAGCCCTCGGGTCTGGATCGGCAGGCGATCAGGCCCGCCCGCCGCGCCTCATTGCCACGTCGGTGCCCCGCCGCCGCATCGCGCTCGCGACCGACTCCACCGACCGACGGGTGGTCCTCTCCTCTAGGAACCGCTCGCAGACGGCGGCAAGATGTCTTCTATCTTCTGTCACGATCTCCCCGTGACAAGCCGCTCGTCCTCGACCCGCGGCACCGCCTCGCCCAAGCCGAACTTCATGCGCTCCCCCTTTGCTCTTGTTTTCGGTGCCCCCCTTTATCATTCTCCTGCCAGCACGCGCCATCGCCAAGGCGCGCGCCACGCCCGGAGCCTCCGTGGCGGAACCGGTAGACGCGGCAGACTCAAAATCTGCTGGGCGAAAGCCCGTGGGGGTTCGAGTCCCTCCGGAGGCACCAATCCTTCCGCGCTTGATCTTTTCTCGGCGGGTATTGCGATCGTAATACCGAACGGACAACGGCCACGGCGGGCGCGATGACGACGAAATTGAAGGTCCGCAAGGTCAGCAAGAGCACGCTGGGCCTGACCTTGCCCAAGGATCTGGTGGCCGAGCTCGGCCTCGAGGAAGGGGACGATCTCTACATCGTCCGCACGCCGGACGGCGTGGAGCTGACGCGCCTCGACCCGGATTTCGAGGAGGCGCTGGAGATCAGCCGCAAGGCGATCCGCAGCTATCCCAACGCCATGAAGACGCTGGCCGAGGGGTGACGGACGACCGTTGGCTGACCCCGCGCACGGTCACGGCCATCGACACCCAAGCGATCGTGCCGGTCGGCGGGTCGCGGGGCATCCGCGATCGGGGGCTGCTCGAAAGCGCGCTCGACCGGCCGCGCAATCTCGTCGCCTACGCCCCCTCGCCGACCGTGTTGACGATCAGCGACCGGCGCACGCACGGCGAGGGACGGGACGCGAGGCCGTGCCAGGTGTCCGGCCCGGGCACGAAGATCAGCCCCGAGTTGGCGGGCGCCGGGCGCGACCTTGATTTCGATCAAGGGGTATGCGGCGCTACGATGCCCGTGCATCGGCTTCGCTTGCCAAACCGGCGCATGAGCCATAGGAATCAGGTTCACGGACACAAGGAACACGAGCGCCCGGGCACGGGCACGGGAGGATGCGGATGAAGGACAGCCTGAAGCCCGGCGTGGAGGCCACGCGCAGCTTCGACGTCTCCAGGGACAAGACCATCGACTTCATGGGCGAGGAGTTGCGCGTCTATTCGACGCCGTCGATGCTCCAGGACATCGAGCAGACCTGCCGCGACCTGATCGTCGAGCATGCCGACGCGGGCGAGGATTCGGTCGGCGTTCACGTCAAGCTCGACCACATGGGCGCGACGCTGCTCGACCGGCAGGTGACCGTAAGCGCCAAGGTCACCGAGGTCGACGGGCAGAAGGTGTCCTTCGAGGTCGAGGTCCACGACCCGGTCGAGCAGGTGGGCCGCGCCAAGCACGTCCGCTTCGTGGTCGACACGGAAAAACAGGCCAAGCGCCTGGAGGCCAAAGCAGCCAAGGGCTAGGAGGCTCTCAGCCATGGGCTCGAACAAGGCGGCGAAGAGCCGCAAGCACGTCCCGATCTACTGCTACCAGTGCGTCGCCGGTCCGGACCTGATGAAGGTCGAGGTCGAGGACGGGGTCGCCACCCGGATCAAGTCCAACTACGACATCGCGGGCGAGCATCCCGGCGGCGGGCGGGTCTGCGTCAAGGCCTACGGCCTGATCCAGAAGACCTACAACCCCAACCGGGTCAAGCAGCCCATGAAGCGGACCAACCCGCGCAAGGGCCGCGACGAGGATCCGGGCTTCGTGCCGATCACCTGGGACGAGGCGTTCGAGATCGTCGGCCGGAAAATGCGCGAGATCCGCGCCAAGGGGCTGCGCAACGAGGAGGGCTATCCGCGCCTGGCCTCGACCACCGGCGGCGGCGGCACGCCGGTGCAGTACATGGGAAGCCTGCCCGCCTTCATGGCCGCCTGGGGCCCGATCGACCAGGGCTACGGCGCCGGCCAGGGCGTCAAGTGCTACCACTCGGAGCATCTCTACGGCGAGCTGTGGCACCGCGCCTTCATCGTCTCGCCCGACACGCCGCGGGTGAACTACATCATCAACTGCGGCAACAACGTCGAGGCCTCGGGCGGGGTCGTGGGCATCTGGCGCGAGGCGGACGCGCGGGCGCGCGGCGCCAAGCGCGTGCAGGTCGAGCCGCATCTCTCGATCACCGGCGCGGTGTCGGCGCAGTGGGTGCCGATCAAGCCCAAAACCGACGCGGCGTTCCTCTACGCGCTGATGCACCGCATGGTGCACGAGCGGCCGTGGGAGGAGACCTGCGACGTCCCGCATCTCAAGCTGCGCACCAACTCGCCCTACCTGGTCGGGCCCAACGGCTGGTTCCTGCGCGACAAGGAGAGCGGCAAGCCGCTGGTCTGGGACGCGGCCGACGGCACGGCGAAGCCGTTCGACGCCAAGGTCGGCGACTACGCGCTGACCGGCACCTACACGGCGGCGGGCATCGAGCACGGTCCCGACAACGAGAAGATCGAGCACAAGGCGGCCGAGGCCAAGCCGTCCTTCCAGGTGTTCCTCGACCATATCGCGGACTGCTCGCCCGACTGGGCGGCCGAGGAATGCGAGGTGCCGGCCAAGGTGATCCGCCAGGTCGCCGACGAGTATGTCGAGCATGCCTGCATCGGCCAGACCATCGAGATCGACGGCCACACCCTGCCCTACCGACCGGTGGCGATCACCCTGGGCAAGACCGTCAATAACGGCTGGGGCGGCTACAACTGCTGCTGGGCGCGCACCATGCTCGCGACCATGGTCGGCGCGCTCGAGGTGCCCGGCGGCACGCTGGGCACAACGGTCAAGCTGGTGCGGCCGGCGGCCTCGCGGGTGGGCTCGGTGCTGCCCGGCGAGGACGGCTTTATGCGCTACCAGTTCAACGCCACCTCGTCGAACGAATGGGAGCGCAACCCCTCGATCCGCAACGCCTACCGCTCGCTGGTGCCGCTGGTCTCGGACAGCCCGTGGTCGCCGGCGCTGGGGCCGGCGCACCTGCCCTGGCTGTTCCAGAAGGAGCCGCCGGAGAACTGGAACCGGGTGACCCCGCCGGACATGTGGATCTGCTACCGCACCAACCCGGCGATCAGCTCGTGGAACGCGCCCGAGGTGGCCAACCGGCTGGCCGAGTTCCCGTTCATCGTCGCCTTCACCTACACGATGGACGAGACCAACCACTTCGCCGACGTGCTGCTGCCCGAGTCGACCGACCTCGAGAGCACCCAGCTCATCCGCATCGGCGGCACCAAGTTCCAGGAGAACTTCTGGGAGCACGAGGGCTGGGCGGTCCGCCAGCGCGCGGTCGAGCCGCAGCACGATACCATGGACATGTCGGACATCGCCTCGCGCTTCGCCTACGAGGCCGGCATCCTCGACGAGTACATCGAGGCCATCAACAACGGTGCCGCCGGGTCGCGCCTCTCCCGCGCGGACAAGTACGATTTCTCGCTGCCCAAGGGCGAGCTCCCCGAGTCGGAGCAGATCTGGGACGCGATGGCGAAGGCGATCTCGTACGACATGACCGGCGGCGAGGAGATCCACGACCTCGAGTGGTTCAAGGAGCATGGCTACATGCTCAAGGACTTCAAGAAGATCGACTGGTTCCTCTACCCGGCGATCGAGAAGCAGGGCCTGCGCTTCGAGCTGCCCTACCAGGAGCGGCTGACCCGCCACGGCAAGGAGCTCGCGCACCGGCTCAAGGAGATCGGCGTCAACTGGTGGAACGAACAGCTCAAGGAATACGAGCCGCTGCCGACCTACGAGCCGTTCCCCGACATCTGGCTCAACTACGCCAAGGAGTACGGCCGCGACCCGGCCGAGTTCCCGTTCTGGGCGCTCACCGCGCGCTCGATGCAGTACGCCTGGGGCGCCAATGTCGGCCTGCCGCTGATCCACGAGGTGGCGGAGAACATCGCCGGGCACGGCGGCGTGATCGTCAACCGCACGCGGGCCAAGGAGTTGGGCATCAAGGACGGCGACGAGGTGGTGATCGACTCGGTCTCGGGCGTCACCCGCGGCAAGGCGGTGCTGCGCGAGGGCATCCGGCCCGACACGGTGTTGATGATCGGGCAGTTCGACCATTGGAAGACGCCCTACGCCAAGGACCTCCACCTGCCCTCGCTCAACTCGGTCACTGACCTGTCGCTCAAGCTGACCGACGGCACGGGCTCGAGCTCGGACCTGATGCGCGTGCGCCTGCTCAAGGCCGCGGACTACGATCGCTGGCTCGAACGGCAGCAGGCGGCCCAGCCGCAGGCCGCGGAGTGATCGAAAGAGCCATGACGTCGAAGGGCTCGAACGGCGGAGGAAACTGCTCCCCCTCCCCCTCTTCAGAGGGGGAGGGAGTTGCGCCCGATACCGCCGAACCCTCTCAACCCAGGCTCGGAACCATGCGATGACCGAGACCCAGGCAAGCGATCATACCCCTCGCTGGGGCATGGTGATCGACGTCAACCGCTGCGTCGGCTGCCAGACCTGCACCATCGCGTGCAAGCACTGGAACGACACCCAGCCCGACGTGCAGTGGCGCAAGGTGATCGACGTGGAGACCGGCAGCTTCCCCGACGTCGAGCGCGTCTTCCTTGTCACCGGCTGCCAGCACTGCGCCGAGCCGCCCTGCGTGCCGGTATGCCCGACGGGGGCCACCAAGCAGCGCGAGGACGGCCTGGTGACGATGGACTACGACATCTGCATCGGCTGCGCGTACTGCGCCGTGTCGTGCCCCTACCAGGCGCGCACCATCGTCCACGACCATCACTGGTACTACGACGACGAGACCGAGCAGGAGCGCTATGTCCGCCATCCCGAGCGCGAGGGCGTGGCGCAGAAATGCACCTTCTGCGTCGACAAGCTGGAGGAGGCGCAGGAGCGCGGGCTGACGCCGGGCGAGGACCTCGAGGTGACGCCGGCCTGCGCCGCCGCCTGCATCGCCTCGGCCATAACCTTCGGCGACTTCAACGATCCGGCGTCCAACGTCTCGCGGCTGGTCGACGAGAACCCCTATTTCCAGATGCACGCCCATCTGGGGACCGACCCGCAGATCAAGTACCTCTACGAGACGCCCACCGTGCCCGGCCGAGAGCCCGACGCGATCGACCTCGAGGAGGAGCGCCTGGCCGATCCCGAGAACCCGCTGGTCGGCAAGCGCCAGACCTTCTGGGACTGGCGCGCGGCGATGAACTGGTGCTTCGGCGGTCTGAGTTCGGGCTTCGCGGTGATGACCGCGCTGGCCTGGGCGATGGGCTTGGTGTCCCTGTCGAGCGCCGCCGACCTATTCGTCGGCGCGGCCGCGCTGATGGCCGTGGGGCTGTTCTTCGTGTGGCTCAAGATCGGCCGCAAGCTGCGTGCCTGGCGCGCCATCTTCCGGCCGCAGAGCTCGTGGATGACGCGCGAGCTCTACGCCGCCGCGCTGTTCTATCCGGCGATGGCCGCGGCGTGGTGGTGGCAGTCACCGGCGGCACTCATCGTCGCTGCGCTGGCGGCCGGCCTGTTCCTGGTGTGCCAGGCCAAGATCCTGCACATGGCCAAGGGCATCCCCGCATGGCGGGTGCCGCTGATCCCGCCGATGATCGTCGCGTCCGGTCTGCTCGAGGGCACGGGGCTCCTGGCGGTCGCCGCGGCGGTGCCGGGATTTGGCCTGTCGCTCGGGCCGGCGCTGCCGGTGGCACTGGTCGTGCTCGCCGCCTTCGGCGCCATCCACTGGCATGTCTACCGGACCACCGCCCGGGAGAAGGGCATCGTGCCGCTGGCACGCGGCGCGATCCAGGAGCTGACCTGGCCGCTGCATGTCGGCGGCCACCTGGTGCCGGCGGTGCTGGCGGCGGCAGTACTGGCCGGGCTCAACGCGCCCTTGGTGCTGGGCGCGGCCGGCGCGGCGGCGATCGCGGGCGGCTTCTACTGGAAATTCGGCGTCATCGTCCGCGCGGGCTTCCAGCAGGGCTTCGCGCTGGAGCGCTATCCCCAGCGGGGCTCGGGTGCACGCGCCGCACCGAGCCTGGCGGCGATGGCCGCCGAGTAGCCGTGATGCCGCCCGGTCCCGGCACGCCGCCCCCGGTCGCGACCCCGACGCCGCGCAGCGGGGAGGTGCCGGACACGACGGCCGACGAGGCGCGGCGCGAGGACGTCCGCACCTGGCTGCAGATGGTCAAGGCGGTGCTCCCGCTCGAGCGCGAGGCCAACCGGCTGTTCGCGCGCGGGTTCGGCCAGAGCCTGCCGCGCTTCGACGTGCTGGCGCAGCTCGATCTGGAGGGCGAGGCCGGGTTGCCGGTAGGTACGCTGGCCGAGCGGCTGATCGCCTCGGCCGGCAACATCACCCACCTGATCTCGCGCATGGAGCGTGAGGGGCTGGTGGCGCGCGCCACCGACCCGGGGGACCGGCGCAGCCAGATCGTGCGCGCCACGCCCGAGGGAAGGGCGATCTACGAGCGCATGGCGCTCGCGCACGACGAGTGGGTGACCGAGCGCCTCGGGTCGCTGAGCGCGGCGGAGAAGCGGACGCTCAAGGGGCTGTTGCGCAAGCTGCGGACGGGTGCCACCGGCAGTTAGTTGACGCGGCAGATAATCTGCGCAACCGTGCCGGAAATCGGGACGCAATGCGCAGGGACGGAAACGCGATGACCAAGACCGCACCGACGATCGACCCGCAAGCGGCCAAGACGGCCATCCTCGACTACTGCCGGCGCAAGGGCGCGCTGGCGGTGGGCGTGGCGAACCTCGACGCGCTGGAGCGCATCGCGCCGCCGGGGCACCGGCCCTCGGACGTGATGCCGCGGGTGAAGTCCGTGATCTCGCTGGGTGTCGGCGGCCAGACCCAGGGCGCGTGGACCGTGCCGGCCAAGGCGATGGCCTATTTCGGGTCGACCGAGACGCGCGCCTATTCCATCGCCTACGGCGCCGCCTTCTTCATCGAACACAAGTTCGGCGTGCGCTCGATCTACTGTCCGCCCGACATGGACCCCGACGCCGGCCCGCGGGTGCCGCTGCAGAGCCTCAAGCTGCACGCCGAGCTGGCCGGGGTGGGCGCTCGGTCGCTGGCCGGGGACATCCTGCTGCATCCCGACTACGGCTACATGTACCACGCCTCGATCTTCACCGAGCTCGAGCTGCCGCCGGACGAGCCGCTGGCCGAGAACCCGTGCCCGGCACCGTCCTGCGTCAACATGTACCGCCAGATCGGCCAGACGCCGTGCATGAAGTTCTGTCCGGTGCAGTGCCTGTCGGGCGAGCTGGACGAGGACGGCAATCAGGCCGAGATGCGCTACGACATGGCGGCCTGCGCCGAGATGACCCAGCAGTACGAGACCGTGCCCTCGGCCATCGCCAAGGCGATCGCCGCGCGCGACGAGGCCGAGCGTGAGGACGCGCTGTTCGACCCCGACAACAAGATGCTCTGGTACAAGATGTCGGTGGGCTCGGGCGGCCTTCTGGCGCAGTGCTTCGAGTGCATGCGCGCCTGCCCGATCGCCACCAAGGCGCCGCTGGCCGACCCGATCCGCCGCGCCGAGGCGGCCCGGGCGCAGGAGAGCTGACTTGGCCAGGGGTCTCACCCGGCGCCAGATCGGCGTCACCGAGGAGATGATCGACGCGTTCGGCGAGGTCGTCTTCCGCATGTCGCACAACTATCAGGTTCGCCGCGGCGACCCGATCCGCGAGCTCGACTGGGACGCGATCGCGGCGCAGCGGGAAGGCATGGGTCTGGCCGACGCCCAGATCGCCGACAAGATCGGCCTGACCCGCGAGCAGGTGCTGTTCATCCGCACGGTGATGGAGCGGCGGCGCTTCCGCACCGGCCACTACCAGCGTCTGCTGGAACTGGGCGGCGGCAGGCGCTTCCGCGCCGAGCGGTTCACGCCGCACCTCGACCGCTTCACCTTCTCCGAGGACGCGCTGCGCCTGCGCGCGGCGATGCGCTTCCCGCCCGAGCGCGTGCGCCAGTACGTCGAGCGTGGCTGGTGGCGCGACGACACGCTGAGCCGGTGGCTGGCCAAGCACGCCGCCGACCGGCCCGACGCGCCGGCGGTACGCACCGCTGAGCAGGCGGTCGGCTACGCCGAGTTGGCCGAGCGCGTCGAGCGGCTGGCCGTGGGGCTGGCGCGGCTGGGCGTAGGGCGCGGCGAGACGGTTGCCGTCCAGCTGCCCAACTCGTTCGAGTTCATGCTCGCCTACCTGGCCATCGCGCGCCTGGGCGCCGTGATGACCACGCTGCACATGCCCTACCGCGCCGCCGAGATGAAGACACTGCTGGCGCACAGCCGCGCCACGATGTTCATCGGCCTGTCCAAGGCGGGCGACTTCGCGCCCGCCGAGGCGGTCCTGGGGCTGGCCGACGGGCTGCCCTCGCTCGACCGCGTCGTCGCGGTGGGCGAGGCGCCAACGGGGGCCGAGTCCTTCGCAGCGCTGGCCGCGAGCGAGGGCGAGCTGCCCGAGGAGGATACGGGCCCCGTCGCCTCCGACCCGTTCCTGCTGCTCTATACTTCGGGTACGACCCAGGCGCCCAAGGGCGTGCCGCTCAACTACCATACCATGCTGTCGAACGCCCGGCTGGGCGCGCCCGAGCACGGCATCGGGCCGAACGACGCGGTGCTGTCGGCGGCGCCGTTCAGCCATCTTTTCGGGCTGTACGCCATTCACATTTCGCTCGCCGTGGGCGCGTGCCAGGTGCTGCTGCCGGCGTTCGCACCGGATGCGCTGGCCCGCACGGTGGCGACGCTGAAGCCCACCGCGCTGTGGGCAGGCCCGGCGCACATGCAGGCGTGCCGCGACGCGGGGCTGTTCGAGGCGCACGACTGGTCGTCGCTGAATCTCATGATCCTGTCGGGCAGCGCCTGCCCGGCCGAGCTGATGACCTGGCTGGCACAGGCCCTGCCCGGCTGCGCGGTGACGCAGCTCTGGGGCATGACCGAGACTCAGGCCGGCACCTATACCCGGCCGGGCGACGCGCCCGACCTCGCCGCGACGTCGGCCGGCCGACCGAGCCCGGGGACCGAGCTGCGCGTCGTCGGCGAGGCCGGCGAGGAACTCGGCGAGGGTGAGGAAGGTGAGTTGCAGGTTCGCGGGCCGCTCCTGTTCCCCGGCTATCTGGACAACGACGACGCCAACCTGGCCGCCTTCGCCGAGGGCGGCTGGTTCCGCAGCGGCGACCTGGCCGTGATCCGCCCCGGCGGCAACCTGACCATCACAGGGCGCCTCAAGGACGTGATCAACCGAGGCGGGGTCAAGTACAACCCGCGCGACATCGAGGATATCCTGACCCGCCATCCGAAGGTCGCGCAGGCAGCGGTGGTGCCGTATCCCGACGAGACGCTCGGCGAGCGCGCCTGCTGCTTCGCGGTGGCATTCGGGCCGGAGGACCCGACGCTCGAAGAATTGTGCGCCTGGCTCGCCGAGCACGGCATCGCCAAGACCAAGCTGCCGGAGCGGCTGGAGATCGTCGACGCCATGCCGCTGACGCCGACGCGCAAGATCGTCAAGGCCGAACTGGCCAAGCGACTGAGGGAGGATTACGCCGCATGAGCACGACCGGCACGATGCTGGAGCCTAACCTCGAATCCATGGACCGCGACGCGCTGCGCGCATTGCAGCTCGAGCGGCTGCAGTGGGCCGTCTCCCACGCCTACGCCAATGTCGACCACTACAAGAAGGTGCTGGACGCGGCGGGCGTGCGGCCGGCCGACATCAAGTCGTTGGACGACCTGCGCCGCCTGCCCTTCACCACCAAGAACGTGCTGCGCGACAATTACCCGTTCGGCCTGTTCGCCGTGCCGCAGGGCGAGGTCAAGCGCATCCACGCCTCCTCGGGCACCACGGGCAAGCCCACGGTGGTGGGCTATACCGAGCGCGACCTCGAGAGCTGGGCCACGGTGATGGCGCGGTCGATGGCGGCGGCCGGCCTCGAGTCCGGCGACGTGGTGCACAACGCCCTCGGCTACGGCCTGTTCACCGGCGGCCTGGGCTTCCACGACGGCGCGCGCAAGCTGGGCGCGACCATCGTGCCGGTCTCGGGCGGGCTGACCGAGCGGCAGATCATGCTGATCCAGGATTTCGGACCCAAGGCGATGTTCTGCACGCCGTCCTACGCGCTCAATATCGCCGAGACCGCGCAGGCGCTAGGCCACGATCTCTCCAGGAGCACGCTCGAGGTCGGCATGTTCGGCGCCGAGCCGTGGACCGAGGCGATGCGCGACACCCTCGAGGAGCGCCTGGGCCTCCGGGCGCTCAACCATTACGGCCTGTCCGAGGTGATGGGACCAGGCGTCGGCGCCGAATGCCTCGATGCGCAGGACGGGCTCCATGTCTGGGAAGATCACTTCCTCATCGAGGTGGTCGACCCCGAGACGCTGGAGCCGGTGGCGGAGGGCGAGCCGGGCGAGCTGGTGATCACCACGCTCACCAAGGAGGCGCTGCCCATGATTCGCTACCGTACGCGTGACATCACCACGCTCAATGCCGCGCCGTGCACGTGCGGGCGGACCATGCAACGGATGGCGCGGATGATGGGGCGCGACGACGACATGCTGATCATCCGCGGCGTCAACCTCTACCCCTCCCAGGTCGAAGCGGTGCTGATCGGCTTCGACGGCGTGGCGCCGCACTACCAGCTGGTGGTCAGGCGCGAGGGCACGATGGACACGCTCACCGTCGAGGCCGAGGCGCTGCCCGAGGCCGCGGCCGAGAAGGACAAGGTCGGCAAGGCGGTGCAGGATCACCTGAAGTCGCTTCTCGGCGTCACCTGCGCCATCGAGATGAAGGATCCCGGCGGCGTGCCGCGCTCGGAGGGCAAGGCCGTGCGGGTGCGCGACGAGAGGAGGCTGTAGGGACGTCCCCTGCGGCCGGCGTCATCCCGGCGCCAGAACGAAATCGAACACAGGCCCGTCGCGGCCTTGATGCTCGGCCGCGAGGCGCTCCGCCCGGGCCGGGATCGCCTTCGCCATCGAACTCAGCTCGCCCAGCCGGAATCCCATAATCTCCCCCTCGGGCGCCCCGGCCTCGGCCAACAGCGCCGCCGCGCGTTCGCCATGCGCGGCGACGCCGGCGGCGATACCTTCGCGCGCCTTGAAGCCGGCAGCGGCGAGCGCGATCAGCGCCTGGAGGAAGGCGTGCTGCGCCGGCCGTCCGCGCGCACCGGCCCACAGCGGCTCCCACGCCTCGTGCGCCTCCCAGTAGTAGCCCCGGTTGAACAGGTCGAGGCCCCACAGATAGGGCTCGCAATCGCGCCACTCGCCGGGCGGCGGGCAGGACGGCTCGGGCTCCGACGCGCCGTGCATGTGGCCGGCCGGATCGCGCCGAGGATGCGGGTCGCGCCCGGGCAGGTAGGCATAGGGCGGCAGCGGGCGGTCCGGCACCAAGCGCGGGGCCGGATCAGCCATCGCGGTGCACGCTCTCGAGATAGTCGTAGATGCGGGTGAAGTCGCTGCCCGGCATCGCCTCGTCGGCGGCCTGCCACAGCGCGTCGACCAGCGTGCCGACCCGGTTGTGCGTGCCCGCTTCCTCCGCCGCGGCGTGATAGAGCCGCATGTCCTTGGCCATCAGCGCGGTGGCGAAGCCCGCGTCGTAGGTGCCCGTGGCGATGCGGTTGGGGAACTTGTCGGCCGTGGCCGAATTGCGCCCGGTCGAGACGTTGAGCACATCGCACATCACCTTCATGTCGAGCCCGGCCGACAGGCCGAAGCGGATCGCCTCGGTGGTGGCGGCCATGGCGGTGGCCGACAGGAAGTTGTTGAGCAGCTTCATCGCCTGGCCCTGCCCCGGACGGGAGCCGACGTGGAACACATTGCCGGCAATGGCGTCGAGCGCCGGGCGGTGGGCCTCGAGCATCGCCTCGTCGCCGGCCCAGATCACCGTGATGGTGCCGGCCACGGCGCCGGCGCGCCCGCCGCTGACCGGTGCGTCGGCATAGGCGATGCCGGCCTCCCAGAGGTCGGCCGCGATTTCCTCCGCCGCCGCGGGTCCGATGGTGGAGAGATCGATTACCGCGCGCACGGTGCTGTCGGGCGTGTCGATGATCTCCTGCGCCACGGCGCGGCAGGCGTTCCCATCCGGCAAGCTGAGGAAGACGGTCTCGCACCGGGCGGCGAGCGCGGCCGCCGAGGCGAGCGGCATCACGCCCTCGGGGGCACGGCCTTCGGTCCCGGCGGCGTCGAAGCCGGCGACCGGCAGGCCGGCGCGGGCGAGGTTGGCGGCGAAGGGCGCCCCCATGGCGCCCAAGCCGATCATGCCGTAGCCACTCATCGCTCGGCGGGGTCGGGCACGATGCCCATGTCGTCGAGCACCTCGCGGCCGAGGCGGAAACCCTCGACCCCGGCGGGCATGCCGGCATAGAGCGCGACGTGGATCAGCGCCTCGCGGATCTCCTCGAGCGTCGCACCGTTGTTGATGGCGCCGCGGAAGTGCAGCTTGAACTCGTGGCCCCGGCCCAGCGCGGTGAGCACCGACATGATGATCAGCGAGCGGGTCTTGAGGTCGAGCCCTTCGCGGGTCCACGGCCCGCCCCAGGCGAACTCGGTGACCGCCTCCTGGAACGGCTTGTTGAACGAATCGGCGGTGCCGAGGTTCTGCGCGACATAGTCCTCGCCCAGCACCTTGCGGCGCATCTCCAGGCCCTTCTCGTAGCGCTCGTTGCCCATCGCGGCTTTCCCTCCTCTTTGCCTCCGGGGTGACGGTCGCGCATGATGGCGCGCGTGGCCGGGCAACGCCAGGGAGGGATCATGGCCAAGGAGACCGTGCATGAGGTCTATGCGGTGCGCTATGCGCGACGCGACGCGCGCAGGCCCGAGCACTTCCTGGGCGGCGACCCTCACGACGCGCCGATGCCGATGGACTATTTCGTCTGGGCGGTGACCGGCCCGGCGGGGAGCTGGGTCATCGACACCGGCTTCGACGAGGCCGACGCCGCGAAGCGGGGGCGCAATTTGCTGCGCCCGGCGAGCGAGGCGCTGGCGATGGTCGGGGTCGACGCGGCGAAGGCGACCGACGTGGTGGTGACCCACCTGCATTACGACCATATCGGCGGCTTCGGCCGGTTCCCCAATGCGCGCTACCACGTGCAGGACCGCGAGATGGCCTACGCCACAGGGCGGCACATGGGCGAGCACGGGCTGTCGCACGCCTTCGAGGCCGAGCACATCGCGCAGATGGTCCACCGCGTGTTCGAGGGCCGTGTCGTGTTCCACGACGGAGCGGTCGAGCTCGCCGACGGGTTGGAGCTGCACCATGTCGGCGGCCACACCGACGGGCTGCAGGTGGTCCGCGTGCGCACCCGGGTGGGCTGGCTGGTCCTGGCCTCCGACGCCGCGCACTACTACGAGAACATGGAGGCTCGGCGGCCGTTCCCGATCGTGTTCAACGTCGGCGACTACCTTCAGGCCTACCGCACCATTCGCGGCCTGGTGGACGACCCCCGCCACATCGTGCCCGGCCACGATCCGCTGGTGCTCGAGCGCTACCCCGCCGCCGCCCAGGGCTTCGAGGGCGAGGCAGTGCGGCTCGACGTGGAGCGCTGAGAAGCCGGGAACCCGTCCCCCTCATGCCCGCCCGAACGCGGCGCACCATTGACATCGGCTGTTATTTCTATATTTCTGGAACCATGGAAACCAAAGATGCCGTCGCCGCCCTCGGGGCGCTCGCCCAGGAGACGCGGCTGCAGATCTTCCGGCTGCTGGTCGAGTCCGGGCCCGGCGGCATGGCGGCCGGCGCCATCGGGGAGCGGTTGGCGCTGCCCGCGCCGACCCTGTCCTTCCACTTGGCGCAGCTCAAAGGCGCGGGGCTGGTGTCCGCGCGGCGCGAGGGCCGGTCGATCGTCTACACCACGGCGTTCGAGCGCATGAGCGACCTGCTCGCCTTCCTGACCCAGAACTGCTGCCAGGGACGGCCCGAGGTGTGCGAGCCGCTGATGAAGGCGATGGCCGTCGAATGCGGCTGAGCAAGGAAGAAGAGGCGAAGCT
>CAZMTC010000017.1:0-8757 GCA_964569105.1 uncultured Alphaproteobacteria bacterium
GTATGCTCATGGGCGGCCGGGTGGGGGAGCGGGCCGGTGCCGTCCTTCAACGCAGATGACCCCGGGTGCTCACGCCCAGGCGGCGATCGAGCTGCTCGACGCCATCGCCGCCGAGGCGGCGGCGGACGGGCTGCCCGCGGACCGGGTGGTGCGGGGGTTCTTCCGCATCCGCCGCTACGCCGGCAGCAAGGACCGCCGCGCGATCACGAACCTCGCCTACGCCGTCCTGCGCCGGCGCGCCCAACTCGACTGGTGGATCGCGCGCGCCGGTCTGCGGCCGACGAACCGGGCACGCGTGCTGGCAGCCCTCGTATCCTGCCTGGGCGACCGAGCCGAAATCGTCTCGATCATGGCGGGCGCCGACCGCTATTCAATTGCCGCACTCGACGAGGTCGAGCGTGTCTTGATCGACGGACTGCCGCAGGGCGATCCGGGCGACCCGGCGCAGCCCGACTGGGTACGCGCGAACGTGCCCGAGTGGCTGGCGCCCGAGCTGGAGTCGGGCCTCGGTCCGGACTGGCCCGTGGACGCTGCGGCGCTGACGGCGGAGGCGCCAGTCGATCTGCGTGCCAACACGCTGCGCGGCGGGCGCGAGGCGGCGCGGCGCGCGCTGGCGGAAGAGGGGATCGAGGCCATGCCGACGCCCCACGCGCCGCACGGCCTGCGGCTGGTCGGACGCGCCAATTTGCAGGGATCGCGCGCCTGGAAGGACGGGCTGGTCGAGCCGCAGGACGAGGCGTCTCAGCTCGTCGCCCTGCTGGTGGAGGCGGCACCGGGGGAGGCGGTGTGCGATCTCTGCGCCGGCGGCGGCGGCAAGACGCTGGCGCTGGCCGCCGGCATGGCCGGCCAGGGGCGGATCGCCGCCTGCGACGTGGTCGGCACGCGGCTCGACGCCATGGCGCCGCGGCTGGCGCGTGCCGGCGTGGACATCGTCTCGAAGCACCTGCTGCCGGACGAGGTGCCCACAGGTCCCTTTGACCGCGTACTGGTCGACGCGCCGTGCTCGGGCTCCGGCGCCTGGCGGCGCAATCCCGACGCCCGCTGGCGGCTCGCGCCGGACGACCTCGACGCGCTCACCGCGCTCCAGGCCGGCATCCTCGACCGGGCGGCCGCGCTGGTGCGGCCCGGCGGGCGGCTGGTCTATGCCACCTGTTCGCTGCTCGGCCGCGAGAACCAGGCGCAGGTCGAAGCATTTCGCGCGCGCGCCTCCGGATTCGAGATCGAGCCGGTCGACACGATTCTGGCGCGGCTAGACCTCGACCCGTCCTTCGCGGAGGGTCCGCACTTCCTGGCGACCCCCGCCCGCCACGGTACCGACGGCTTCTTTGCGGCGGTGATGAGGCGGGCCGGATTGTGAATTGCCCCGGACCGCATGAAGCCATCCGCCGTGCCCTTTTCCTCCGAAGGGGACTTGGCGAGCGCTCTGCGGTAGGGGCATACTTCGCTGCCTGTGGTGGCGCGGCGATGACCGACGGATGGCAGATCAAGGTACGCTTGGCCCGCGCGGACGACGCAACGGGCATCGCCCGCACCTATGTCGATAGTTGGCGCTCCGCCTATGCCGGCATCCTGCCCGACAAGGTGCTGGTCCGCCTTTCCGAGGAGCGGCAGGCGCGGCAGTGGCGTCAGGCCATCGTGCGGCCGCGCCGGGGCGAATTTACCGTGGTGGCCGAGGCCGAGGGCGCCGGCGTGGTCGGTTTCGGTTCCGCCGGTCCGGCGCGCGCCACGCTTCCCTATCTGGGGGAGGTCTATACGCTCTACCTGGCGCCGGATTGGCAGGGCTACGGGCTGGGCCGGCGACTGATGCAGGCGCTGTTCTCCGGGCTGGCCCATCGCGGCCTGGGCTCTGCACTGATCTGGGTGCTGGAGGCCAATCCCGCGCGCTTCTTCTACGAGGCGATGGGAGGCCAACGCGCCGGCGAGCGCACCGAGCGACTGTGGGGCACCGACCTGCCCGAGCTGGCCTATGGCTGGAATGACGTGACCGTCCTGGCCCCCACCGGGAATTTATAGCGGGTTCGTGCCGATGGATGGCAGCGCCGTGTCTCGAACCAAGTTGATCCGGCGGCGAATCCTCCGCTATCACCGCGCATGACCGATCGCGTCCTCATCCTCGACTTCGGCGGACAGACCACCCAGCTCATCGCGCGCCGCGTGCGCGAGGCCGGGGTCTACTGCGAGATCCATCCCTTCGACGTCGACGGGGCCCGCATCAGCGCATTCGCGCCCAAGGCGGTGATCCTGTCCGGCGGCCCGGCCTCGGTGACCGGGCTGGGCACGCCGCGGGTGCCGCCGGTGGTGTTCGATTTGGGCGCGCCGGTGCTCGGCATCTGCTACGGCGAGCAGGCGATGGTCGCGGCGCTGGGCGGCGAGGTGGAGCCCGCCGACCATCGCGAGTTCGGCCGCGCGTTCGTCGAGGTGGTCGACGACTGCGAGTTCTTCGGCGGCGTTTGGCGCAAGGGCGACCACGAGCAGGTCTGGATGTCGCACGGCGACCGCGTGATCTCGCTGCCCGAGGGTTTCCGTCCGGTGGCGCAGACCGACGGCGCGCCGTTCGCCGCCATCGCCGACGACGCGCGCAAGTATTACGGCGTCCAGTTCCACCCCGAAGTGGTGCACACCACGCACGGAGCCGAGCTGCTGCGCGCCTTCGTGCGCGCCGTCGCCGGCTGCACGGGCGACTGGACCATGGAGGCGTTCCGCCATCAGGCAATCGATAAGGTGCGTGGGCAAGTTGGCACGGAGAGGGTCATCTGCGGCCTGTCGGGCGGCGTCGACAGCTCGGTGGTCGCGGTGCTGCTGCACGAGGCGATTGGCGACCAGCTCACCTGCATCTTCGTCGACCACGGTCTCTTGCGCGAAGGCGAGGCGGAGCAGGTCGTGGGCACGTTCCGCGACCAGTACAACATCCCGCTGGTCCACCGCGACGCGAGCGAGCTGTTTCTCGGGCGGCTGGCCGAGGTTCAGGACCCCGAGGACAAGCGCAAGATCATCGGTAACACCTTCATCGAAGTATTCGACGAGGAGGCGGCCAAGATCGGCGGCGCCGCCTTCCTGGCGCAGGGCACGCTCTACCCGGACGTGATCGAATCGGTCTCGCCCGGCGGCGGGCCGAGCGTCACCATCAAGTCGCACCACAATGTCGGCGGCCTGCCCGAGCGCATGAACATGAGGCTGGTCGAGCCGGTGCGCGAGCTGTTCAAGGACGAAGTGCGCGAGCTCGGCCGCGAACTCGGTCTGCATGAGAAATTCATCTCGCGCCACCCGTTCCCAGGCCCCGGCCTGGCGATCCGCATTCCGGGCGAAGTCACCGCCGAGCGCTGCGCCATCCTGCGCCGGGCCGACGCGATCTACCTCGAGGAAATCCGCAACGCCGGTCTCTACGACGCGATCTGGCAGGCATTCGCGGTGCTGTTGCCGGTGCGCACGGTGGGCGTGATGGGTGACGAGCGCACCTACGACTTCGTGTGCGCCCTGCGCGCGGTGACCTCCTCGGACGGCATGACGGCCGACTGGTATCCTTTCGACAGCCAGTTCCTCCAGCGCGTGTCGACCCGCATCGTCAACGAGGTCCGCGGCATCAACCGTGTGGTCTACGACGTCACCTCGAAGCCGCCCGGCACGATCGAATGGGAGTGAAGGCACGGGGCCCGGCCCCGCCGGCAGAGCCCTTGCGCCCGGCGCCCGGCCGCGCCAGCTATTCTTTGGTGGAGGCAACCGAGAGCGAGTGAGGCATGGTGCGCCCGCCCGAGTACGACAAGGACTGGTCCGACCCGCCGCTGATGAGCCGGTCATCCCTGATGCTGACCGCGCTGCGCCGGGCGGCGGCGGGGCCGACCTCGATCGCCGCGCTGGCCGACGTCATGCGCGCCGCGCGTGAACGGATCGGAGATCCCGTTCGGGTGAACGCGGCCACGCTCGAGCAGCGCATTGCCACCGCGCTCGACTATCTGGAAGGCGCGCAGCTGATCCAGCGCGAGTCCGACGGCACTCTGGCGATCACGGAGCGCGGACGACGGGTACTGACCGATCATCCCACGGGCATCGACGGCTCGGTGCTCTCCGAGTTCCCCGAGTTCCGCAGCTTCGTGCACGAGCGCGCCGAGCATGCCGCGCGCACCGCGCAGGAGGCGGCGCCCTCGCCCCATCCCATGCCCAGCCCCGCTTACCAGGAAGGCTACCGTGCGTACCGCGCCGGCGCGCCCTCGTCCGACAACCCCTACGACGAGGAGACTATCAACCACCTTGCCTGGGCGAACGGATGGTTCGAAGCGCGCGACCAGGGCCAGGAGCAGGCGGGGCAGGGGAGCCGGCCGGTCCGGCCATAACCGCGAATCCGTCAGCCATGCCGCGCCACCGGCCCCAGCGTGGGCCAGTTGGGGCGGGTCGCGATGTCCTTCGATCCGCAGCCGCTGCAGCGCATGCGCGCGCCCACCTCGGGCACCGGGGCGTGCGGTCCGAGTTGCGCGAGCAGCACCGCCAGCGCCACCACGCCGCTGTGCGAGCAGCGGTTGCACCAGCAGAACACGTCGAGCCCCTCGGCCTGCAGCTCGCGAAGGGTGATGGGCCGCCGCAGCCCCTCCCGCTCGTCCATCACGCGCCGTTTTGTTCCTGACATGTTCTCCTCCGCCCAGCGAATTGTATGCGGGGCGGCAGCGGGCGCAAGAGGCTTGGCGGAGGTGGCGGTCACATCGCGGCGCGCAGCATGACCTCGTACTCCGCCGGGCCGGCGGCGCGGGGATTGGTCTCCGCCAGGTGATCGATCGCGGCGTGGGCGGCGAGTTCCGGAAGCTGCGCCTCCATCACGCCCATCGCGGCGAGGCCCGACGGCATGCCAAGGCGCCGGTTCAGATCCTCGACCCATTCCGCCAGGTCGGCGTCGGGCGGCAGGCCTGCGGCCATCCGCAGGTCCGCGAGCTTGTCGGGCACCTCGGGGGCGTTGTAGCGGATCGCGGCGGGCATCAGCACGGCGTTGAGCGTGCCGTGATGCAGGCCCAACTCGCCCAGCGGGTGCGACATGGCATGGACCGCGCCCAGCCCCTTCTGGAAGGTCATGCCGCCCTCCAGCGCCGCCATAAGCATCTGCCGGCGCGCCTCGCGGTTGGTGCCGTGCTCGACGGCGGTGACCAGGTAGCGGGCGCAGCGGCGCACGCAGTCGAGCGCAATGGCGCCGGCCGGCGGGTTCTCGCGCGACGAGAGGTAGGCCTCGATGCCGTGCGACAGGGCGTCCATGCCGGTGGCTGCGGTCATTCCGGGTGGCAGCGTGTGGGTCAGCTCGGGATCGCAGATCACTGCCTTGGGCACGATGCCCAGGTTCACGCACGCCGCCTTGCGCCCCGAACGCAGCGTCACCGAGCACGCGCGCCCGACCTCGGCGCCGGTGCCGGCGGTGGTCGGGATGGCGACGACCGGCGCCACCGCGCCGATGCGCTCCGAACCGCCGCCCTGGATGCCGTAGTCCTCGAGACTGCCCTCGTGCGTCGCCAGGATCGAGGCCGCCTTGGCGGCGTCGATCGCCGAGCCGCCGCCCAGCGCCACGAAGCCGTCGCAGCCCTCGCGCCGGTACAGCTCGAGCGCGGCGAGCACCGCATCCTCGGTTGGGTTGGAGGGCACGCCGTCGTACACGGGCGGCGTCCAGCCCAGCGCTTCGGACACCCGGTCGACCAGCCCCGCGGCGCGCACGCCCGCGTCGGTCACGACGACGGGACGCGCGATCCCCAGCCGGTCGAGCTCGCCGGGCAGAAGGCGCACCGCGCCGTCGTCGAACTGGATGCGGGAGAGATACTGGATCAGCGCCACTATTCGAGCCCCGTGTCGATCATGGTCTGCGGCAGCCACAGCGCCAGCTCGGGGAACGCGACGAGCAGCGCCAGGCAGACGATCATGGCCAGCCAGAAGGGCAGGATGCCCCGGAAGATCGTGCCCAGCGGCACGTCCTCTGCCACACCGCGGACGACGAAAACGTTCACCCCGACAGGCGGACTGATCAAGCCCATCTCGAGCACGATGACCATGACGACGCCGTACCAGATCAGCAGGTCGTCCGAGGCGGGCGCGAGACCCAGGAAGGGCGCGATCTGCGCCGCCTCGAGGATCGGGATCACCACCGGCAGCGTGAGCACCAGCATGGCGAAGCCTTCGAGGAAGGTGCCGAGCACCACGTAGGCGGCGAGCACCAGCACCAGGATCCCGAGCGGACCGAGCTCGGCCGCCACCAGCGCCGCGCCGAGTTCATCGGCGATGTGCGTGCGGGCGATGAACGGGCTGAATACGAAGGCGCCGATGATGATCAGCGACGACATGGCCGTCGTCCGCACGGTTGCGAGCAGGACCGGAAGGTGCTCGGCGCGGCGCACCCCGCGGCGAACGATCATGATCAGCAGCGCGAGTGCGGCGCCGATGCCGGACGCCTCGACCGGGGAGTACCAGCCGGCGTAGATGCCGCCGATGGTGGCGGCGACGATGCCCACGATCGGGACCGCTCGCCAGAGAGCGAGGCCTTTCTCGCGCAGCGGTGTCGCCGGCCCCGCCGGGCCGTCCGACGGGCGCAGTGCGGTCTGGACGAAGATGGTCAGGGCGAACAGGGCGGTCAGAAGCAGGCCGGGCACGACGCCGGCGATGAACAGCTTGCCGATCGACTGCTCGGTCAACAGCGCGTAGATGATGAACCCGGTCGATGGCGGGATCAGGATGCCCAACGTGCCGCCGGCGGCGACCGCACCGGTCGCCAGCCGGTTCGAGTACGCGTAGCGGCGCATCTCCGGCAGCGCGACCCGGCCCATGGTGATCGCCGACGCCACCGACGAGCCCGACAGGGCGGCGAAGCCGGCGCACCCCGCGATCGTGGCCAGCGCCAGGCCGCCGCGCAGCCGGCCGACCCAGGCATATGCCGCGGCGTAGAGGTCCCGGCTCATTCCCGAGGCCGCGGCATAATTGCCCATCAGGACGAACAGCGGGATCACGATGAGGTCGAAGGTGGTGGCAAACTCGAACGCCTCGCCCGAGAGTGTAAAATATGCTGCCTGCAGGTTGCTCAACGCCCAGATGCCGGCCGTGCCGACCATCAGCATGGCGACCGCTACCGGCACGCGCAGTGCGAGCAGCGCGAACAGCGCCAGCGTGCCGACGATGCCGATCTCGACCGGGCTCACCGACGGTCGCTCACTGCGGCGGCCGGGCCTGAACCTGAGGGTAAGAGCGGCCGGCGGCGAACGCCGCCGCCTCGACCGCCAGCACCGCCGCATAAAGGGCGGAGCCGACGGTCATCACCCACAGGAAGGGAGCAAACGGAACCTCCAGTATATTGGTGACCTCGCCGGCGGGAGGCGCAGCCGCAAGCACCGCCCCGCGCCAGCTCAGAATGCCCAGCATGATCGCGCTGGCCAGCCGCGTGGCAACCTCGGTCCAGCGGTTCAGCCGCGGCGGCAGGGCGCCGGTGACAACATCGACGGCGATGTGCCCCCCGGTTCGGCCGCAATAGGGCAGCGCCAGGAACACGGTGACCAGCAGCAGGAGGCCGGCGATCTCGGCCCAGCCGCTCATCGGGTCCCCGGCCACCCGCCGCATCGCCACGGCGAGGCACACGAGGCCCATCAGCGCAACCAGCGCCGCGCTCGCGACGTAGGCGGCGCTGCGGCTGAGCCGGTCGAGCAACGCCAGCGCCCGGTCGACGCCGGTCGCCTCGGGTTGGTCCCGGTCCGCCACGGACGGCCCTTCCGCGAAAGTGGGTACTATTTGCTGCGGATGGCGGCGACGATTTCGCCGGCCGGAATGCCCTCGTCCTCCTGCGCGGCGACGACGTCGGCCATCACGGCCTCGGCCGCCTTGTCGAAGGGTCGGGCCTGCTCGGGCGTCAGCTCGATGATCTCCTTTCCGGCATCGGCGAACGCCTGCAGCCCGGCCTTGCCCGCGGCGGCATAGACCCTGGCGGCCTCGAGGCTCATCGACTTGCCGGTGACCTCGCTCAGCGCCGCCTTGTGTTCGTCCGAAAGCTCGGTCCAGGCGTCCTTGTTCATGACCAGGTAGAAGCCGGCGACGGTCGGCGCCATACCGGTGGTCAGGTGGTTGCCGACCTCGAACAGCTTGAACGACCGGATGCCGCTGGCGCCGATGAACACGCCGTCGATGTCGCCCTTCTCCATGGCCCCATACACGCTGGGCACCGGCATTTGCCGCGGTGTACCGCCCCACGCCTCGACCACCCGCGCGGCATAGGCCGAGGGCACGCGGATCACCTTGTCGGCGAGGTCGGCGGGCGCGCGAACCGGCGTGTCGCGCATGATCAGCACCGCCTTGTCGTTGGCCCACATGCCCAGCAGGTGGACCTGCTCGTAGTCGGGCGCCAGCAGATCCTTGGCGCGCCACAGACCCTCGGTGGCGTCGACCGGCCCGTCGGAAATGCCCGGAAGCTCGACCAGCAGGGTGCGGGGGAACCGCGGAGATGTGTAGCCGTGAAGGCCGAAGGCGATGTCCGCGACCCGGTTGAGGGCGCGGTCGTACTGCTGCACCGGGCCCTTGCCCAGTTCGCCGCCTGGAAAGATGCGAATCGTCAGGTCGCCGCCGGTTCGGTCGGACAGCGCCTCGGCGACCGGGGCGAACACCTTGTCGTGCATCGGATGCTTGGGCGACATGAAGTGCGCCAGCGACAGCTCGTCCGCGAGCGCGCCGGGCACCGACAGGGCCAGAACCCCCGCCAGCAGGGCCGCCTTGCACACTGTACGTGCCGTGAAGGTCATCGTGTCTCTCCCTGATCCTTGT
>CAZMTC010000017.1:8767-31012 GCA_964569105.1 uncultured Alphaproteobacteria bacterium
TGTCGATTATCCCGGCCGATGCGCGCGGCCCGTTTGGAGGGAAGCCTACCCATCGCCTCGCGAGCTGTCCACGGAGCACCCGAATGGGCGGCTCGCGCAAGGGCGGTGTGACGGGCGTCACTGTGCGGCGGCGGATATGGGCGGATGATGCCTGCATGATGATGCATCGCGACGACCGGCGGCGTCCGCGCGGTCCTCGTCTGACCGCCGTCGCAGGGGCCGGTGTGCCGAGCGAAGAGACGCGCTCGGTGTTCCTGACCTCGGCCGCCGGGCCGGTGGGGCGCGCCGCGGCCCACGCCTTCGCCGCCGCCGGGCACGGCATGGCCGGGCTGCACGCCGCCGGCGAGCGCGGCGTGCCGGACGTGACGGCCCTGTTCGGCCGGCTGGGCCAAGTCGGCCGGATGGCCCCCGCCGTGCGGTCCGCCGATTGTATCGTTCACATTGCCGGACCCCGCGACGGCTCACGCGGGGCGGCGCTGGCCCACATCGCGGACACCGGCGAGCTGCTCGAGGTGTGGCACCGCGGCACCTTCGTCTACCTCAGCACCATGGCGGTCTATGGCACGCCGCGCGACGCCGCGGTGGAGACCGATCCGCCCTCGCCGCAGAGCTGGCCCGCGGTGGCCGCCTACACCAACGAGCGTCAGCTCGCCATGACGACGCCCTGTCCGCGGCGCGGCGGGGCCGTGGTGCTGCGCGCGGCACCGCTGATGGACCCCGACCTCGAAGCCGTGGGTGGGGGGCTGCTCGAAGAGCTGGTCGCCCAGGTGCGCGACGGGCGCAGCTTCGTGTTCGAATCGGCGATGGCCCTGTCCAGCCACGGCATTGCCTTCATCGGTGCGCGCGACCTGGCCCGAGCGCTGGTCACGGTATCGGACGCGCGCCGGGACGCGACCTACAACGTCGCCTCGGGCTTCACCACCTGGCGCGATTTGCTCGAGACCATCGGCCGCGCGCTCGACATGCGCCCGCGCATGACCATCCGGCCCGACCTCGTGCTACGCCCCGAGGACGTGCTGTTGCCGCCCTCGCGCGTGAGCATGCGTACGGAAGCCTTCGAGAAAGCCTACGGCTTCACGCCCGAGGAAACCCTCGAGGATCTGGTCCAAAAGGCCGTCGACGCGGCCGTCGGCGGCGGCAAGGGCGGCCACCTGCGCGCCGTGACCTGAGCCGCCGCATCGCTGCGCCGCGCTTTTCCGTTTGCCCCGTGCGTTCCGGTTGCCAGTCCCGAAGCGGCGCCTTACCGTTCGCCCCGTGCCCGCTTGGCGGAATTGGTAGACGCAGGGGACTTAAAATCCCCGGGCTTACGCCGTCCGGGTTCGAGTCCCGGAGCGGGCACCATTCGCCGCTCACTCGGCCTTCAGTTCGACCATCGGAATTCGCTGCGCTTGCTGCACCGCGCCCTGCTCGTCATGCAGGGCGAGCAGGATCGTGCCGGTCTCCCAGTCGATCTCCAGCGTGCCGAAATTGGCTTCGCGGTAGACGTGGCCGAGCTTGTGCGGTCCGGGCTCGTCGCCGGTGAAGGGCAGCGGGAGGTTGAGCGAGGAGGAGGTCAGCTCCCACAGCGGGTAGGGCACGCGCTCGCCGTCGACGCGGTAGAAGGCGCCGAGGTGACGGTCGCCGGAGAGGAACACCACGCCTTCCGCGCCGGTGCGCGCTATCAGGCCGTAGAGCCGCTCGCGCTCGAGTGGCAGGTTGCCCCAGCGCTCGAAGCCGTGGCCCTCGGCGATGACCTGGATCGACGAGACGATCAGGCGCAGCTCGGCCGGCTCGCGCAGCCGCTCCTCGATCCACGCCCACTGCGCCTCGCCGAGCATGGTCTTGGCGGGATCGGGGTCGGGCACGTAGCGCTCCTTGCCCGGCGCGCCACGCTCGTCGGTCGGCGCGAGCGGCGAGCGGAAGTAGCGGGTGTCGAGCAGGATCACCTGTACCCGCCGTCCCTCAGGCCCGAGCGTCACGGCATCGTAGACACCGGGGCGCGTGCCGCGCGCGGCGTCGGGCGGGATCTGCCAGAAGCGCTCGAACAGCGCCTCGGCCTCGTCGCGGCGGTCGAAATCGGCGCCGGCGTCGTTGACGCCGTAATCGTGGTCGTCCCAGGTGGCGACGACCGGCACCTCGCGCCACAACGCCCGGAACTCCGGCGCGGCGCCGAGATCGGCATAGGCGCGCTCGAGATGGCCCATCAGGTCGCCTTCGACCCGGCGGCCGTCGACGACGTCGCCGTAGACGTTGTCGCCCATCGCGACGAACAGATCGGGAGCGGTGGCGCGGACGGCGTCGAGGACGCCGAACCGCCCTTCCTCGTCGAGGCACGAACCGAAGGCGATGCGGGTGACCGGACGGTCGGGATCGAGCGGGGCGGGCGTGCCCTGGTCGAACGCACGCGCGGGCAGAGCGGCGAGGACGAGCGTGAGGGAGAGGGCACAGGCGGTGCGGTGCATCACGGGTGGGCTCCTGCTCGGGTTGGCGATCGCATCATCTCCGCCCGGCGCGTCGTTGCCCAGCCTCGACCAGGCCAATGCAGGCGCCTACCGCGCCAGCGAGCCGTCGGCGAGGCGCTCGTTGGTGAACGGCGCCACCACCGCCGGGTCGACATCCAGTAGTGTCCAATCCTTGCCCGCATAGTCGATCTCGGCGAGCAGATGGCGGATGACGTTGATCCGGGCCTTCTTCTTGCTGTCGGCGCGCACGACGGTCCACGGGCCCGATGGATGACTGGTGCGCGTCAGCATGGCGTCGCGGCAGGCACTGTAATCGCCCCATCTCGCGATGGCGTGTTCGTCCAGGCCGCCCATCTTCCAATGCTTGAGCGGATTCCGGCGCCGGGCCTCGAGCCGTCTGCTCTGCTCGTCCTTGGAGATGTCCAGATAGTACTTGAAGACGCGGATGCCCGAGCGGACCAGCATGTCCTCGAACATGGGCACGTCGTTGATGAAGCGGTCGTACTGCTCGTCGGTGCAGAAGCCGAACACCCGCTCCACGCCGGCGCGGTTGTACCAGGAGCGGTTGAACAGGACGAACTCGCCGGCAGCCGGCAGGTGCGGCACGAAGCGCTGGAAGTACCAGCTCGACTGCTCCCGGTCCGAGGGCTTGCCCAGCGCCACCACGCGCACCTCGCGCGGGCTGAGATGGCGGACGATGCGCTTGATGGTGCCATCCTTGCCCGCCGCGTCGCGCCCCTCGAACACCGCCATGACCTTGAGCCCCTCGCCGATGATGTGACGGTGCAGCCTCGAGAGTTCGATCTGAATCGCGTGAAGGGTCTGCTTGTATTCGCTCTTCTTCATGTCCCGTATCCCTTGACGCTCCGTCGCCGCCCGGCCTCGCGGTCCGGTCAACCCGTTGTTAACCATTCGGGACCATTATCCTGTGCATACCCAATAATCGGCCGGAGGGGCCATGTCGACCGCTCAGATCAACCAAAGGAATCGCCGCGCCCACGAGCGGCATCCGGTCACCGCGAAGACGTCTGTTACCGTGGTTACGGATGCAGGCACCTATCCCTGCGTCGTGGAGGACCTGTCGTTCGGCGGGATCAGGCTGCGCTTCTACGGCGCGGTACCCGATGTGAGGGAGCTGCGGCTCGAGCACCCGACAGCCGGAACGTTCGTCGGCCGCTGCGCGTGGAGCGGCGGAGCCGTCATGGGCGTGCAGTTCGACCAGCAGGAACGCGAAATCGAGCGTGCTCTCAAGTGCGTAGCGCTGATGGTCTCGCCCGACGCATCGGTCGAGAAGCGTGAGCTCGCTGCGGCCGGTGCCGACGGCGCCGGCTACATCAAGGGCAAGGTCGCCTGATACCAAGGAGCGTCGATAATGACCCATGAGGACGTCCCATCCGGGCCCTCGGCCAGGAGCGCGTGGCGCGGCGATGCGGCGCATCGCAAGGCGCGCGCGACGACGTCCGAGGGCCCGGATGGGCCGCCGTCCCGCTCGCGCGATCCTCATGGGTCATTATCGACGCTCCTTGGTATGAGGGGCACCCGCGCCGCGGTCTTCATATGAGCTTGAGATATCAGATCATCGGCGGCACCGGCACAAACCGGCGCCGCGACCGGCGCTACGAGATCCCGCCGATCCAGGTCGCCCTCGACGGCGGCCTCTACACGACCACGAACTGGAGCCTGGGCGGTGTGCTGCTGTCGGGGTTCGAGGGCCGGCGGCGCGCCGGCGAGGCTGCCCATATCGGCCTGATCGCGCATGACGGCGAGGTGGCGTACCAGCATTCCGCGATCGCCGAAGTCGTACGCGTCGGTCCGCCCGCCGGCGAACTGGCGCTGCACTTCCAGGGGCTGGACTCCGAGGCGCTGGACACGCTGGAGGGGTTGATCACCGGCCGATTGCGCCGGATGCGCCACGCCCGCTCGGCGTGACGCCCGACAGACGGACCTATGCGCCCCCGCTCTCGTTGTCCGGCTCCTGACGGCGCGCCAATGGCCGCTCCATGGCCCGGATGACCGACAGGATGACGACGGCAAGAACGGCGGTCAGAACGCCGATCACGTAATGGCCGGCGCCTGCCGCCACGCCCAGCCCGCCCGCGAGCCAGATGCTGGCGCCGGTGGTCACCCCTTTGACCCGCGATGGACCACCCCGGATGATCGTGCCCGCACCCAGGAACGCGACGCCGGCGATCACCGCCTCGAGCAGGCGGATCGGGTCGGCGCGCACAGCATCGCTCATGTCGGCCGCGTCCGCGACCAGCTCGAGCGACAGCAACGTGAAGCAGGCCGCGGCCAGCGCGACCAGCATGTGCGTCCGCAGACCCGCGGGCCGGTCGCGCCATTCGCGCTCGATGCCAAGCGTCGCCCCCAGGATGCAGGCAACACCCAGTCGCAGCGCGATCTCGGCGATCGCGGTTTCGGTCTCGAAGGCGGAAGCGAGCCATTCCATCGGCGCCGATCCGTCCCAGTCATCGCGGGCATGCCCGCGGGTTCGGCACCGCAGCGGGCGTTCCGTTCAGCTAAGGGGCGGCGGCGCGGTATTCAAGCGGCGGTGCCGTCAGACCGAATGGGGATCGAGCCGCCTTGCCGCCCGGTGAAGCTTGTCGAGCGCGCGCTTTTCGATCTGCCGTACCCGCTCCTTGCTGACGCCGAAACGGCGGCCGAGATCGGCGAGAATCGGCCCGTCCTCGGTCAGGTGCCGCTCGACGATTATGGCCCGCTCGCGCGGGTCCAGCCGGTTCAGCGCATCGCGCAGCCAGGCGCTGCGGGCGCTGTCCTCGCGCTCCGCGGCCACGATGTCCTCGGGGTTGGGCGCGTCGTCCGCGAGCAGGTCCATCAGCTCGGTGTCGCTCTCGGTACCGACGGGGGCGTTGAGCGAGCTTGCGGTCGCGCTGACGCGGCGCATCATGTCGTCGAGCGCCTCGGGAGCGATCCCCAGCCGCTGCGCCAGATCGACTTCCGCGCCGTCGTCGAGCCGACCGTTCGGTGCGAGGCTGGGCAGCATGCGCTTGAGCGCGAAGAAGGCGCGCTTCTGGCGCGACGATGTCACGGGCCTGACCGTAGACCAGTTGCGCAGCACGAAATCCTGGATTGCCGCCTTGGCCCACCAGTGCGCATAGGTCGCGAAGCGAACCTGCTGATCCAGATCGAAGCGGTTGGCGGCCTCTATCAGGCCAATGAAGCCCTCCTGCACCAAATCGTCGGTGTTGAGTCCGAATCCGCGGTAGCGTGCAGCGAGCTTCAGTACGAGCGGGCGGTGGGCGCCGATCAGGATATCGAGCGCAGCCGTGTCGCGGTCGCGGTGCCAGCGTTCCAGGTACGCGCGCTCCTCGTCGCGGTCGAGCATGCGCACACGCTTTCTAACGGGGTGGGTCGAGATCGCCATCGGCTGCGTTCCCTTTTTCCGGTCCCAACCCTGGTTACGCGCGCGCCGCAGGTCCGGATCATTTCGGCGCGCGGTGATCCAGCGACGCTCGCCCGGCGTAATTGTTCAGAGAGATCGACGTGACCGATCCGATGCGACACCGAAGCCCAGGAGCGACCGTGACCGCTTTGACCGCTCGCCCTCGACGCCCGGAAGACGCTGGCGCGGCTCCGCCGCTCGACATCGGCATCGTGGGGTCGGGTATTGGCGGCCTGTCGGCAGCCTGGCTGTTGTCCCGGCGGCATCGGGTGACGCTTTACGAAGCCGCGCCGTCGCTGGGCGGGCACAGCTGCACCGTCGACGTCGACACGCCGGGCGGCACCATGGCGGTGGACGTCGGCTTCATGGTGTTCAACGAGCGCAACTATCCCAACCTCACCGCCATGTTCCGTCACCTGGGCGTGGCGAGCCGCGCGTCGGACATGTCCTTCGCGGTGTCGATGGACGATGGGCGCTTCGAATATGCCGGCGCGCGGCGGCTGACGGGGCTTCTGGCGCAGCGGCGCAATGTCGTGCGTCCGGCCTTCTGGATCATGCTGCGCGACGTGCTGCGCTTTTTCGAGCAGGCGCCCGGCGCATTGACCGATCCCGAACTCGAGCGCCTGAGCCTGGGGGAATGGCTGGCGCGGGAGGGCTATTCGGATCCGTTCCGCGACGCCCACCTGATCCCGATGGCCGCCGCCATCTGGTCCGGCACTGCGCGCTCGATCCTCGACTTTCCGGCCGCTACCTTCCTGCGTTTTTGCCAAAACCACGGCCTTCTGCAGACGCGCGGCCGGCCGCAATGGCGCACGGTGCTGGGCGGCAGCCGGCACTACGTCGAGCGGCTCGGGGCCGCGCTTGGCGACCGCATCCGGCTGGAAACCCCGGTCGAGGCCGTGCGCCGGACCGAGGACGGTGTGGTGCTGGTGACGGCCGGCAACGAGGCGCGCCACGATCATGTCGTGCTCGGCGTCCATCCTGACCGGGCGCTGGCCATGATCGCCGACCCTACCGCCGACGAGCGCGCGACACTGGGCGCTTTCAGCTACTCGGACAACCGTGGCGTTCTGCACGCGGATCCTGCGCTGATGCCGCGCCGTCGCGCGGCCTGGGCGAGCTGGAATTATATCGGATGCAGCAGCCCCGCCGACGAGCGGCTCCCGGTGTCGGTCACCTACTGGCTCAATCGCCTGCAGGGGCACGACCCGCGCCATCCCGTATTCATGAGCCTCAACCCGCAATGCGAGCCCGACCCGGCACGGGTGATCCGCGAGCTGCACTTCCGCCATCCGCAGTTCGACGCAGCGTCGGTCGCGGCGCAGCGCACGATGCCGCGCATTCAGGGCTGCGACCGCCTGTGGTACGCCGGGGCGTGGTTGGGCTACGGCTTCCACGAGGACGGGCTGCAGGCCGCCATGGGCGTGGCCGCGGCGCTGGACGCGGAAGCACCTTGGCCGGCCGGGGGCGAGGTACGCGTGCCGCCGGTGCCCGCCGCTGCGCCGGCGCTGATGCAGCCCGAGCGGTGGGCGGCATGACCGCGGCACTCTATCAGGGTGTCGTGACCCACCGGCGGCTGCGGCCGGTGCGGCATGCCTTCCGCTACCGCGTACTGTCGCTGCTGGTCGATATCGACCGTATCGGTGAGGAGACGCGTGGAGCGCGACTTCTGTCGCACAATCGTCCGAACCTGTTCGCGATCCAAGACCGGGATCTCGGGCCCGGCGACGGCGCACCGTTGCGCCCCTGGGTGCTGGCGCGGCTCGACGCGGGCGGCGTTCCCGGCCCGATCGGCCGGATCGAGTTGCTGACCTTCCCGCGCGTTCTGGGCTACGCGTTCGCACCACTGTCGCTGTACTTCGCGCACGATGCACGCGGCCGGCTGGTGGGCGTGGTTTACGAGGTCCACAACACCTTCGGCGAACGCCACGCCTACGCGTTACCGGCGGCCGGCGGCCCGACCGTGGACAACGGCACGCGCAAGGCGCTCCACGTCTCGCCCTTCATGGCGATGGACTGCCGCTATGCGTTCCGCCTGCGTCCGCCGGGCGCCCGCTTCGCGCTGGCGATCCGGCAGTCGGACGGCACCGGTGAGCTGTTTCGCGCGACTCATGCCGCGCGCCGCCGCCCCTTGAGCGACACGGCGCTGCTCGGTGCGGCGATCCGCTTCCCGCTGATGGGTGTCGGCGTCATGGCGGCCATTCTGTGGGAGGCGCTAAGATTGAGGCTCAAGGGGACACCGGTCTATCCGCATCCGCGCAAGTCGGGAGCGGAGGGAACGCCGGCCACGTCGGGATGACGGAGACGACCATGAGCCAGGTGGTGGAGGTGGCTGCGCCGTACCGGGCCGGGTGGACGGGACGCGCGCTGCGCCGCCGCGCGCTTGCGCTGTTGCGCCGCACGATCGCCGAGGGCTGCCTCACCGTCCAGTGGCCGGGCGGGGGACGGACCCGCATCCAGGGCGCAGCGCCTGGTCTCGATACCGAACTGACCATCGTCGATTGGCGAGCCGTGTTGCGATTGCTGACGGGCGGCGGCGTGGGCCTGGCCGAGGCCTATGTCGATGGCGATTGGGAGACGTCGGACCTGCCCGGGCTGATCGAGTTCGTCGCACGCAACCGGCGACTGGCCGGCCACGGGATGCGACCGCACCCTGCGGCCCAATGGGTGGCGCGGCTGCGGCACTCGCTTCGGCATAACGATCCCACGGGCAGCCGGCGCAACATTGCCTTCCACTACGACATGGGCAACGCGTTCTTCGGCGTCTGGCTGGATTCGTCGATGACCTATTCGTCGGCGCTGTTCGACCGCGACGGAGACGACTTGGCCGACGCCCAGCTCAACAAGTACGCGCGCCTGCTCGACCGGCTCGGGGCGCGCCCGGGCGAGCGACTGCTGGAGATCGGCTGCGGCTGGGGTGGATTCGCCCGCTATGCCGCGGTGGAGCGCGGGCTTGAGGTGACGGCGCTGACCATCTCCCGCGAGCAATACGACCTGGCGCGGCGGCGGGTTCACGAGGACGGGTTGGCGGACAAGGTCGAGATCGTCATGCGCGACTACCGCGCGGAGGACGGCCGTTACGACCATGTTGCCTCGATCGAGATGTTCGAGGCGGTGGGCGAGGCCTACTGGCCGGCCTTTTTCGCGAAGGTCGCGGATTGCCTGAAGCCCGGCGGGCGCGCGGCGTTGCAGATCATCACCATCGACGATGCGCTGTTCGAGAGCTACCGCCGCGGCGTCGATTTCATCCAGACGCACATTTTTCCGGGGGGCATGCTCCCCAGCGAGGGGGCGTTGCGCCGCGAGGTGGCGGCGGCCGGACTGGCGTGGCAGGAGGCCGAATGGTTCGGGGAGCACTACGCCCGGACGCTGGCCGAGTGGCGCGGCCGGTTCCTGACCGCCTGGCCCGAGCTGACACGACAAGGCTTCGACGAACGTTTCCGCAGGTTGTGGACCTATTACCTCGCCTACTGCGAGGGCGGGTTCCGCGCGGGGAACATCGATGTCGCGCAGATCGCTCTCGCGCGACCCTGAGGCCTCCGCTCGGCGGCCCATGGACGTGCTGGTCGCCTACGGCCTGCCTGCGCTGCCATTGTCTATGCTGACCCTGCCGGTCTACGTGTACCTGCCGGCGTTCTATGCCGAGGATCTCGGCATCGGCCTCGCGGCGGTCGGCGTGGTGCTGTTGGCGAGCCGGCTGTTCGACGTGGTCAGCGATCCCCTTGTCGGGGCCCTGTCGGACCGGCTCGGTGGCCGCTTTGGGCGCCGCCGCCCGCTGGTCCTCCTGGGCGCTCCTGTCGTGATGCTCGGCGTCTACCACCTGTTCATGCCCGCAGGGCAGCCGGACGCGGCGTATCTTCTCATGTGGACCCTGGTGGCGTCGCTCGGCTGGACCCTGATGACTCTGCCGCTCTATGCCTGGGGTGCGGAACTCTCGGCGCATTATCATGAGCGCACACGGATCGCGTCCGTGCGGCAGGTGTTCCTGGTCTCGGGCACGCTGGTCGCGGGCGGGCTCGCGGCCCTGTCGATGCTCGGTGAGGGCGCAGCCCGCGCCGAGGCCCTGGCGCTGATCGGCTGGACGGTCATGGCGACGTTGCCGCTGGCCGCGGTGCTCGCCTTCCTGTTCGTGCCGGATCCGGCCGTCGGGCGTCAGCCGGCGCCGAGCTGGCGTCGTGGACTCCGGACGCTTCTCGACAGCCGGCCGTTGCGCCGCATCCTGGCCGCAAATCTGCTCAACGGTGCTGCCAATGCGTTGCCTGCGACCCTGTTCCTGCCGTTCGTGACACGGATCCTGGAGATGCCGGACGCTGCCGGGCCGCTGCTGTTCGCCTATTTCGGGATCAGCGTTCTCGCGGTGCCGCTGTGGCTCAAGCTCAGCTACAAGCTTGGCAAGCACCGCACCTGGACCCTGGCGCTCGTGGTTGCGGCGTTAGCGTTTCCCGCCCTTTTGCTGTTGGGGCCCGGCGACGTGTGGGGGTATTTGCCGATCGTGCTGGTGACCGGCTTCTGCGTCGGCGCCGATCTGTCACTGCCCGCGTCCATGCAGGCCGACGTGGTCGATGCCGACGCGGTCGACGGTGGGCGCCAGCGGGCCGGCTTCCTTTTCGCGCTCAACGGTATGACCGGCAAGCTCGCTTTGGCCGTCGCCGTGGGCGTGGCCTTCCCGGTGCTCGAATTGCTGGGCATGCGCGAGGGCGAGCCGTTGGGGACGGCGGCGGCGGTGGGCCTGCTCACTCTCTACTGCATCGTGCCGGTCGTGCTAAAGCTGGCGGCAGCGGCACTGGTCTGGCGCTTCCCGATCGACGAGGCGCACCAGGAACGGCTGCGCGCCGCAATTCGCCGCCGCGCGGGCGTCGCAGTGGTGTGATCCGTCGGCGCCCTCAGTTCGTATTCCACACGAATCCGCGCAAATGGCAGACCATGGCAATTCTTATCCGATCCGAAGACCGCTGGATTTCCGCGTCCGACGTGCCAGGCGCGGGCGCTGACTTCCGTTTCGAGGAATTCTTCGCCCGTCCGATCAAGGGCTGGGGTATCTTCCAGGATCGATTCGGCACGGTGCGCCAGCGCTTCGAGTCACACATGGACGGTCGGTGGGCCGACGGCACATTCGTGCTGGATGAGCATTTCATCTACGCCGACGGCAGCACCGACGACCGGACCTGGCGCGTCACCATGCCGGCCGAGAACCGGTACCGTGCGGAGGCGCACGACATCGTGGGGAGTGCCGAGGGCCGCGTCCGGGGTGACGGAGTCAACTTCCGGTACGCCCTGAAAGTGCCCGTCGGCGGGCGCACGATCGTATTCGATTTCGACGACTGGATGGTGCCGCACGCCGACGGCCTGCTCAACGTCTCGCGCGCCACCAAATTCGGTATCCGTGTCGGCCAGCTCACGGCATTTTTCTGGCCGGTACGCGCTTCAGCCCTGCCATCCGGTGATGCGGCGCACCAAGGGAAAGTAGAGCGCGTACGGTAGCATCCGCAGCAGCTTGAGCTGCCAGGTGAAGCGCTTCGGAAAGGTGATCTCGAAACGGTCGGAGGCGAGGCCCTGAAAGATGCGCTCCGCCGCCTCCTCGGGCTCCATCAGGAAGGGCATCGGGAAGGGATTGCGGTCCGTCAGCGGCGTGCGCACGAAGCCGGGATCAATGAGCTGGATTCGTACTCCCGCCTTGTCCAGATCGAACTTGAGTGCCTCGCACATGTTGATCAGGGCCGCCTTGGAGGCCCCGTAGGCCGCGGAGGAGGGCAGGCCGCGATAGCCGGCCACCGAAGAAACCACCGCGATCCGGCCCGCGCCGCGCGCCATCATGCGCGGGAGCAGCGCCTCGAGCGCGTAGGCCACCCCGATCACGTTGACCTCGAACAGATCGCGCAGGGCGATGGCGTCGAACTCCCCCGCGACCATCGGTTTGTGCGTGCCCGCCGCGAGCACTGCGGTGTCGATGTCACCGTAGCGGGCCTCAATGTCGGCCACGGTTCGCTGCACGGCCTCACCGTCGGTGACGTCGAGCGGCATGGCGACGAGATTTCCGGGCAGTCCTGCGCCCTCGCGGACGAGCGCGTCGAGCGCCGCCGCGCCGCGCGCGCTGGCCACCACGGTTCCCGGCCCGCGCGCAACACGAAGGGCCAGCGCTCGCCCGAGTCCCGAACTCGCGCCGGTAATCCAGGTGACAGTCATGGGGCTAATACTCGGCCCCGACGAGGCGATAATCGATCAGCGAGCCGTCGGACGGCGACTCGAACCGAATGTCGGCCAAGCGTCCCTGCGGGCCGTAGGCCAGTTCGAGCGCGAGATCGCCCGAGACGGCATAGCACTTGGTCCCCGCCATCTTTTCGCAACCGGGCCGCCGTTCGATCGACACATGCTCCGGCTCGCCGGTCTGAGTGTTGAGCAGCAGCGAGCGCTGCGGAGTTGCGGGATGCCAATAGCTGGTCGGCATGATGTCGCGCGGCAGCACCCGCCGCTCCCCCGCGGCCTCGACCACGAAGCCTTGCGCGCTCGCTCGGCCGGTCACGCGGTATTCCTTGCCGTCCGCGTCGGTGACGGTATCGATCCGCACCAGCCGGCCGTCGCGCCAGACTTCCCGGTTGTGATGCCGGTATTCGAACATTGGTATGGCCAGGAACTCGACCTCCAGATCTATGCGGACGTCGACCACCAGCTCTTCGCCGTTCCGTTCGAAGCGGATTTCGTGCCGACCGATAGGGCTGCCCTCGCGCGCCACCTCGAAGGCGAGGCGGTCGATGTCGGTCCCCGGCAGGTCGGCCAGCTCGTCCTGGGCCGCCGCCGCGGAGACCCCGCCTGCGACCGTTGCAGCCGCGAGCATGCGCATCCGGCTCATCGCAGAAACGGATTGACCAGCACGCCCAACGGACCGGTCAGTCGGATCGGTGCGTCGAGCACGGCCAGGCACAGGCAATCCTCGGCGGGATCCGCGAGCGGCCGGTGCCTGAGCGACGCGTCGGCAGCCTGGAAGTCGCCGCGACGATAGGCGGCTTCTCCGTCGCGGTAGCTGCCGGCGAGCACCACCGTGTATTCGTCGCCGCGGTGCGTGTGGCGGGGCACCGGCCGTCCGGCATGGATGTTCAGAAGGCTGGCGCGCGGTCCAGTATCGCCGGCGATCAGACGGGCCTCGCGGGCGTTGCGTCCGCAGCGCTTCCAGTCGAGCGCGTCCAGCCCGTGCCCCAGATAGGGCCACAGCGGCGACGGCACCCGGCGCCGGGTGGCCTCGTCGACCGCGGAATGCGGCTCGGGAGGAGGGGGCTCCTCGGTATCGATGCGCGCCATCAGCCGCTCCAAGGCCTCGCCCTCGGGGCCGGCGGCCGCACCGGCCTGCTCGAGGAGGGCCCCGCCCAGCGCTTCGCAACGCTCGACCTCTGCTCGGCACTCGGCGCAGAACGCCAGATGCGTGGCGACCGCGAGCGCGGGCGCTTCGGCCAGGCTGCCTGCCGCGTAGTCGAACAGCAGCTCGGGAGTGGGGTGGTGTCGGATCATCGGATCGCCCCGTCGATATCAGTGCGCATGCGCTCGAGCGCCAGACGGATACGCGACTTTACCGTGCCCAACGGCAGGTCCAGCTCGACCGCGATCACACTGTGCGATTTGTCCTCGAAAAAGGCCATGTGAACCACTTGTGCCTGTTCCGCCGGCAGCGCCGCGATCAGCCGGCGCATGCGGCGTTCGGTTTCGGCGACCTCATACTCGTCGTCCGCACGCGCCGGCGGCACCGCCGCCAGCATCGGATCCTCGGGATCCAGCTCGGGGCGGTTCTCGCGCCGCGCCATGTCGATGCGTTTGTTGCGCACGATGGTAAAGACCCAGGTCGAGGCGGCGGCGCGGCTGCGGTCGAAGGTCGATGCCTTGTGCCAGATAGTGAACATGGTCTCCTGCGCCAGTTCGTCGGCCTGCCCGGCGTCAGCGCCGCGCCTCATGCCGAAGGCCTTGAGCCGCGGCGCGTAGTGGTCGAAAAGGCGGGCGAACGCGTTGCGGTCGCGCCGCGCGGCCACGGCCTCTATCAGATCGGCCAGGACATCTTCGCCCGGCGCATCGTCGCGAATGGTGCGGCCAGCCATCCTAGGCCTCGCGGTCCGCCGCCACGTCAGCCGGTTTGTCGCGGTCGCGGCAAGTCCTGCCACTGCGGGCATGTTGAACGTCCCTCGGCTGTTGCGCCTCGGGAAGGTATACGGAGCCGCCAATCATCTGGATCAGTTCGCCGCGCATCGTCTTGCGGAGGTTTGTCCCACGACGGGTGGCCGGCAGGCAACGGCAGTGCTCGATCCGCGCCGGCTCGGCACTTTCTCCGGACCGTTGACGGCTTGCCGTTGCACGCGCGGCCCTTCGTCGGCGAGCGAGTTATCCATATCGCCGGGACGACGATCTTTCCGTGCGATCTCGACCACGCGGTGGTCGGGCTGATGCACCCGTGGCACGGGCCGTTCGCCCATGACGGCTGGTGGTGGGGTGAGGCGGCTCCAGCTAGGACAAGGCCCACGCCACGCGCGTGCCGAGGACCGCGCGTTCGAAAATTCGGCGCGCGGCGGCATTTTGCGCTGGCACAGTCGAGGACGGCGCCCCGGCGACCCGGCTCACTCATCGCGTCGCCAAACGGAAAGGAGCCGCCCCGAGGGGCGGCTCCGTATCGCAAGGAACGCGATGATGTCCGGTTTCAGCACGAATAGTACATGGCGTACTCGACCGGGTGCGGCGTCTGCTCGAACCGCTCGATTTCTTCCATCTTGAGGTCGATGTAGCCGTCGATCTGCGCATCGGTGAACACGTCACCCTTCTTGAGGAAGTCGCGGTCCTCCGCCAGCGCGCCCATCGCCTCGCGCAGCGACGTGCACACCGTGGGCACGCCCTCGAGCTCCTCGGGCGGCAGGTCGTACAGGTTCTTGTCCATCGGGTCGCCCGGATGGATCTTGTTCTCGATGCCGTCGATGCCCGCCATCAGCATTGCCGAGAAGGCCAGGTAGGGGTTGGCGGCGGGGTCGGGGAAGCGGACCTCGACGCGCTTGCCGTTCGGGCTCGCGACGTGCGGAATGCGGCATGAGGCCGAGCGGTTGCGCGACGAGTAGGCCAGCAGCACCGGCGCCTCGTAGCCGGGGATCAGCCGCTTGTACGAGTTCGTCGTCGGGTTGGAGAAGGCGTTGATCGCGCGGGCGTGCTTGATGATGCCGCCGATGTAGTACAGCGCCGTCTCAGACAGGTCGGCGTAGCCGGAGCCCGCGAACATCGGCTTGCCGTCCTTCCAGATCGACTGGTGCGTGTGCATGCCCGAGCCGTTGTCGTCCATGACGGGCTTGGGCATGAAGGTCGCGGTCATGTTGTAGGAATGCGCCACCATGTGGACGACGTATTTGTAGACCTGCATCGCGTCGGCCATGCGCAGCAGCGTGCCGAACTTGACGCCCAGCTCGTTCTGCGACGGGGCGACCTCGTGGTGGTGCTTCTCGACCTCGATGCCCATTTCGGCCATGACCGTGACCATCTCGGCGCGCAGGTCACCCATCGAGTCCACCGGGGCGACCGGGAAGTAGCCGCCCTTGACCGCCGGCCGGTGGCCGATGTTGCCGCCCTCGAGAGCCTCGCCGGAGACATACGGGCCCTCGGGCGAAAACAACTCGTAGAAGGTGTGGTTCATCGAAACGTCGAAGCGCACGTCCTCGAACACGAAGAACTCCGCCTCCGGGCCGAAATAGGCGGTATCGCCGATACCGGCCGAGCTCAGGTAGGCTTCCGCGCGCTTGGCGGTCGAGCGCGGGTCGCGGTCGTAGGGCTGGCCGGTCGACGGCTCGTGAACGTCGCAGAACAGGATCAGCGTCGGTTGTGCCGCGAACGGATCCATCACCGCGCTTGCCGGATCGGGCATCAACGTCATGTCCGACTCGTTGATCGCCTTCCAACCCGCGATCGACGAGCCGTCGAACATGATGCCGTCGGCGAAGGCGTCTTCGTCGATGGTATCGACCCACTGCGCGGTGTGCTGCCACTTGCCGCGCGGGTCGGTGAAGCGGAGATCGACGAACTTGACGTCGTTCTCCTTGATCATTTCCAGGACTTTCTTCGGATCCGACATTGTTTGACGCTTCCCGTGAGCTTCTTGATGGTTGAGCGAATGCGTGGGCCGCGGCGCGGCCGCGAGGACTTGGGGTTCAGATGGCGTCGCTGCCTTTCTCGCCGGTGCGGATGCGGATCGCCTCCTCGACCGGCGTGATGAAGATCTTGCCGTCGCCGATGCGGCCGGTGTGCGCGGCCTGCTGGATCGCCTCGACGGCGCGCTCCACCAGATTGTCGTCGAGCACCAACTCGATCTTCACCTTGGGCAGGAAATCGACCACGTATTCGGCGCCGCGGTACAGCTCGGTATGGCCCTTCTGACGGCCGAAGCCCTTGGCCTCGGTCACGGTCAGGCCCTTGAGCCCGATCTCGTTGAGCGCCTCTTTGACCTCGTCCAGCTTGAACGGCTTGATGATGGCTTCGATCTTTTTCATGGCTCGTCCGGTCGTGTCGACACTTCCGGCGGCGCGCGCCGCCGCTCTCGGTCTGGTGTATAGCATGGTGCGTGCCAACACCAGAAGTGTCTGATTCTGTTGGATTAATCAGACTACGGCACCACTCGCAGTCCGGCGGCGCAGGTTTGTTTGCCCGCGAACTATGCAGGTTGCCCGTTACATGGGCAACCGCTGTTGCCTGTTTCAGAGGCACTTGGCGATCCGCGCGATGGCGCGCTCGATGTTCTCCTTCGAATTGGCATAGGAAAAGCGCAGGTAACCCTCGCCGAGCGCGCCGAAGCTGGTGCCTGCGACGACGGCGACGCCGGCCTGGTCGAGCAGCTTCTCTTGCAGCGCCTTGGCGTCCATGCCCGTGTCCTGGATGTTGGGAAAGGCGTAGAAGGCGCCGCCGGGCTCGACGCAGCGGAAGCCCGGCAGCCCGTTCAGCAGCGGCACGATGGCGCGGCGGCGTTCGTCGAAGGCGGCGACCATGGCGTCGACGGCGTCCTGGGGCCCTTCGAGCGCTGCGATGCCGGCCCATTGGGCCGCGGCGTTGACGCACGAATGGTCGTTGACCGCCAGCTTTTCGGCATGGACGACCAATTCGGACGGCCATAGCGAGAAGCCCAGACGCCAGCCGGTCATGGCATAGGTCTTGGACCAGCCGTCGAGCAGGATCAGCCGATCGCGAATCGACTCGTACTCGAGAAGGGAAACGTGTTCGCGTCCGTCATAGAGCATGCGCGAGTAGATCTCGTCGGACAGCACGACGACCTCGGGCCAGCGTTCGAGCCCCGTGATCAATCGATCGTACTGCTCGCGCGGCACCACGCCGCCGGTCGGATTGGCGGGGCTGTTGACGATGATCAGCCGCGTGCGCGGATTGACCTTGGCCAAGACCTCTTCGGCGTCGAAGGCGAACCCGGTGCGCTCGTGCAGCTCGATCGGCACCGGCGTGGCGCCGGAAAAGCGGATCGCCGATTCGTAGATCGGGAAGCCGGGGTTCGGATACATGATCTCGACGCCGGGGCCGCCGAGCATCAGGCAGGCGAAGAACATGGTCGGCTTGCCGCCGGGCATGACCATGACATGCCCCGGATCGACGGCCACGCCGCGGTCGCTCTCGATGTAGGCGGCGACGGCCTCGCGCAGCTCGGGGATGCCGGCTGCCGGCGTGTAGCCGTGATGGCCGTCGCGCAACGCTTTCACGGCGGCCTCGACGATGTGCTCGGGCGTCTTGAAGTCGGGCTGACCGATGCCGAGGTTGACGATGTCGCGGCCCTCGGCGGCCAGCTTGTTGGCGCGCGCCAGGACCTCGAATGCGGTCTCGGTCCCCAGATGCGCCATGCGGTCCGCGAGCTGCACCGGCCATTCTCCCCTTTGTCGTTCCTTTGTCGCTCCGCTCCGCGCCACGCGGGGGTCGCACATCATGCCCGACGCGCCCGGTCCCTCCAACGGTGCTCGGCCGCATCGAATGGGCACTGTATCGCGGTTGACATGCCCGCTTGCCTGCCGACACTGATCCGCCAACCTCGATGGGAGCCGGCGATGCGCACTGCGACAGTCGCTCTTGCGACCCTCCCGGTCGCCGCCTCGGCGGGCGCGGGCCAGTATCGCGTTCCGTGGCAGATCGTGCATCCGTTCGCGATCGACCAGATGGTGGGCGCGATCCGGCTGGCCTCCTTCGAGGAGCGCTGGAACGCGCGCACCGGCGCGTTCGTCGCTCACATCGGGAGCGAACCGCGCGCTTCGGGGATCGTGCAGTGAACGAGATCGGGGCGCTCACCTTCGACGTGTTCGGCACGGTCGTCGACTGGCGCGGCTCGATCGTCCGGGAAGGCGCGGCACTGTCCGAGGAATGGGGCGTAGAGCTCGACTGGGCCGCGTTCGCGGACGCCTGGCGCGGGCTCTACCAGCCGGCGATGGAGCGGGTGCGCTCGGGCGGGCGCGGCTGGGTCAAGCTCGACGTGCTGCACCGCGAGAACCTCGACGAGCTGCTGCCGCGCTTCGGCCTCGACGTGCTCGACGAGGCGCAGCGCGACCACCTCAACCGAATCTGGCACCGGCTCGATCCCTGGCCCGACGCGGTCGAGGGCATCGCGCGGCTCAAGCGCTCCTTCGTGGTCGCGCCGCTGTCCAACGGCAACGCGTCGCTGATCGTCGACATGGCGAAACACGCCGGAATTCCCTGGGACCTGGTGCTGGGCGCCGAAGTGGCGCGCGCCTACAAGCCGATGCCCGAGGCCTATCTCAACGCCGCCGAGCTGCTCGACCTCGATCCGTCCCAGGTGATGATGGTGGCGACGCACAACTCGGACCTCGAGGCGGCGGCGAAGGCCGGGCTGCGCACTGCCTACGTCCACCGGCCCGACGAGTTCGGCCCGGGCTCGAAGTCGGACGAGCGGGCGTGGGAGGCTGTCGATGTCGAGGCGCGCGACTTCCTCGACCTCGCGGAACAGCTGAGGGCGTGAGCGGTTGACGCCGGCCCGGCCGCTTGCTTGATAGCGCCCCGGAAGGAGCGGGGCGATGAAACCGGCCAACAGCGTGCTCGGCGGCTACGGCACCACCGTGTTCGAGGTCATGTCACGCCTCGCCCTCGAGCACGAGTCGATCAATCTGGGCCAGGGCTTTCCCGAGGGCACGGGGCCCGAAGACGTGCGCAAGGTGGCGCAGGACTGGCTGGCACAGGGCTGGAACCAGTACCCGCCGATGATGGGCCTGCCCGATCTGCGCCAGGCGGTGGCGGAGCACGCCAGGCGGTTCTACGGCCTCGATGTCGACTGGCGGGCCGAGGTGATGGTCACCTCGGGCGCCACCGAGGCACTGGCCGGCTGCCTGCTGGGCCTGATCGAGCCGGGAGACGAGGTGGTGCTGATCGAGCCGCTCTACGACAGTTACCTGCCCATCGTGCGCCGGGCCGGCGGCGTGCCCAAGCTGGTGCGCGTCGAGCCGCCCGACTGGACCATGCCGCGCGAGGCGCTGGAACGCGCCTTCTCCGACCGGACCAAGCTGATCCTGCTCAACTCACCGATGAACCCGGCGGCCAAGGTGTTCGACCGCGACGAGCTCGCATTCATCGCCGAATTGGTCGAGCGGCACGACGCCTACGCCGTGTGCGACGAGGTCTACGAGCACATCCGCTTCGACGGTCGGCCGCATATACCGCTCATGACCCTGCCCGGCATGCGCGAGCGCTGCGTGCGCATCGGTTCGGCGGGCAAGACCTTCTCGGTCACCGGTTGGAAGGTCGGCTACATGACGGCCGCACCGGACCTGCTGCAGCCGATCTCCAAGGCGCACCAGTTCCTGACTTTCACCACGCCGCCCAATCTGCAGGCGGCCGCCGCCTATGGGCTTCGCCTTGGCGACGACTATTTCGAGGGGCTGGCTGCCGGGATGCAGCGCCAACGCGACCGGCTGGCGGACGGCCTGCGCCGTATCGGCTTCGATGTGCTGGACTGTGCCGGCACCTACTTCATCACCGCCGACTTCCGTACGCTCGGCTTCGACGGCGACGACGTCGCCTTTTGCCGGCACATCACCACCGAAGCCAAGGTCACCGCGGTGCCAGTCAGCGCCTTCTACCAGGACGATCCCCCGAACTGGTTCGCACGCTTCTCCTTCTGCAAGCCCGACGCGGTGCTGGATGAGGCGGTGACCCGGCTGGAGCGCCATTTCACGATGGTTTGAGCTTTGCCGGCTAACCGATGCTTAAGCTTCGGGCGGCTATCGTTGCGGGCACCTGTCGAAGTGCGGGAGACGATGTCGTGCCCACGGAGCCTGCCAACAACCTGCGGATCATGGTTGTCGACGACAACCGCGGGATGCTCGAGCTGGTCGAGAGCGTCTTGCGTCAGCTCGGCTACCAGGAGATCGCGCCGCGCGTCGGCGCCGAGGAAGCGTGGCACGACCTGCCGCGTTTCCTGCCCGAGCTGATGATCGTCGAGGCGGCCATGGCGCCGACCGACGGGCTCGAGCTGACCCGAAGGATTCGCGCCGGCGACGAGACGGTCCCGACCAAGGTGCCTGTGATCCTGTTGATGAGCCAGCCGCGCGCCGAACAGATCCGTGCGGCCTTGCACGCGGGCGTGAGCCAGGTTCTGGTCAAGCCGATCACGGCCAAGGCGTTGCACGATCGCATCGCCGCGTTGGCGATATCGGTGCCCGAGCCCCATATCGAGCACTGCGCTTGACGGCCCATGGGAGCGGCGGTACACACCCACGCCCTGGCGATGGCGACCGTAGCTCAGTTGGTTAGAGCGCCTGGTTGTGGTCCAGGAGGTCACGGGTTCGAATCCCGTCGGTCGCCCCATTCTCCGCTTTGCCCTGCCCGTTCGAGTCCGAATTTCCCTTCGTCGGTGAGATTGGGACGTGCTCGCGGCGTCCCGATCGCGCTAAGATTGAATTACGGTCGAAGGGGGAGGAGATGTCGCAGGATGTGAAACCGGCCGCTTCGATCCTGGTGGTTGAAGACTCGCCGGACATGGGCTTCGTGTTCCAGCAGATGCTGTCCGAGGCCGGTTATCGCGCGTCCGTGGCCGAAACCTGGCGCGGTGCTTCGGAAGAGCTCGAACGGTCGCGCTACGATTTGGTGCTTCTCGACGTCCTGCTTCCCGACACCAACGGCCTCGACATCCTCAAGGATATAGGCCGCGCACGCGGCGCCCCCTCGGTGATCGTGATCACGGGTCACGCCACGGTGCGGACCGCGGTGGCCGCGATGCACGATGGCGCCGAGGACTATCTGATGAAGCCCGTCTCCAAGCGGCGACTTCTCGACGCGGTTGCCCGCGCGCTGCGCCGCCGCGGCGTCGCGCTGCCAGAGTCCGACCCGGCGGTCGACGGGGCGGACCTCGGCTTCATCGGTCGGTCGCCGGCGGTGCGGCACATTGTCCGCATGCTGGACCGGATCGCGCAAAGCCGGGCACCGGTTTTCATCAGCGGCGAGAGCGGCACCGGCAAGGAGCTGTGCGCCAGCGCAATTCACCGTCTAAGCCCGCGTGCGTCGCAGCCCTTCGTCGCCGTCAACTGCGCCGCGATCCCGCGGGAACTCATGGAAAGCGAGATCTTCGGCCATGTGCGCGGCGCCTTCACCGGGGCTCACGCCGACCGTCTCGGCGCTGCCTGCCAGGCCGACGGCGGCACGCTGTTCCTGGACGAGATCGGCGAGATGGACGTGGCCCTGCAGTCCAAGCTGTTGCGTTTCGTCCAGACCGGCACGTTCCGCCGCGTCGGCGGGTCGCGGCTGGAGACGGTCGATGTGCGATTCGTCTGTGCCACCAACCGTGATCCCGACCGGCTGATCTCGGAAGGGCGGCTGCGCGAGGATCTGTTCTACCGATTGCACGTGATCCCGATCGATGTGCCGCCGCTGCGCGAGCGCGGCGACGATATCATTCTGCTGGCCCGCCACTTCCTGGCCAGCTACGCGCACGAGGAAGGGCGCCCGATAGAGCGGATGAGTCCCGCCGCGGAGGCGGCGATTCTGGCCTATCCGTGGCCCGGCAACGTACGCGAGCTGCAGAACGTCATCCGCCGCCTGGTGGTGATGCAGGACGGCCCGGTGGTGACGCGCGAGATGCTGCCGCCCCAGATCGCCGACGCCGACGGATGTTCGGCCGCGTCCGGCCTGCCGCCGCTCCAGGGCCGAGCCGACATCCAGCCTTTACACGAGGTCGAGCGTGCCGCGATCGAGAACGCGCTTGCGGCTTGCGGCGGCAACGTGTCCCAGGCGGCGGCTCTGCTCGAGATCAACCCCTCCACGATCTACCGCAAGCAGGCCGCATGGCGGCGGGCCGAGCGTCGCGAGCGGACCCGTCCGCCGGTGGAACAGCGGCTCGACGTGACCGGCTGAGAGCCTGTGAATGAATTGGGAAATGGTCTGCGCGGCGAGATCGAAGGCTTG
>CAZMTC010000018.1:0-30890 GCA_964569105.1 uncultured Alphaproteobacteria bacterium
AAGACCCGCGCGGTGCGCGACGGCGATGTCTACCGCGTCATCGGCGCCAAGACCTGGGCCACCCACGCCGCGCGCACCGACCTGATGACCCTGCTCGCGCGCACCGACCCGGCGGACAAGGGCTATGGCGGCCTGTCCATGTTCCTGGCCGAGAAGCCGCGCGGCACCGACGACGACCCGTTCCCCACGCCGGGGATGTCGGGCTCGGAGATCGCGGTCCTCGGCTATCGCGGCATGGGCGAGTACGCCGTGTCGTTCGATGGATTCGAGGTGGCGGCGAACAACCTGCTCGGCGAGCGCGAGGGCCAGGGCTTCAAGCAGCTCATGGCGACCTTCGAGAGCGCGCGCATCCAGACCGCAGCGCGTGCCGTCGGCGTGGCGCAGAGCGCGCTCGACCTCGGCCTGCAATACGCCCAGGAGCGCAGCCAGTTCGGCCGGCCGATCCTCGACTTCCCGCGCGTCGCGGGCAAGCTCGCCTGGATGGCGGTCGAGACCACGGTCGCGCGCCAGCTCGCCTATTTCGCCGCCGCCGAGAAGGACAGCGGCCGCCGCTGCGACATCGAGGCCGGCATGGCCAAGTTGCTCGCCGCGCGCGTCGCCTGGGCCAATGCAGACAACGCGGTCCAGGTCCATGGCGGTGTGGGATACGCCGAGGAGTATCCGGTCTCCCGCGTCCTCGTCGACGCCCGCATCCTCAACATCTTCGAAGGCGCCGCAGAGATCCAGGCCCAGGTCATCGCCCGCGGCCTGATCGGGCGGCGCAACTGACGGGCCGGGCGGCGTACCCGAGCCGTCATCGGCGCACGGGTTCGTGACTGGCGCACCCGGGTGCTCTTGTGCAGGATGTGGCGCACCATCCGAGACAAGACCAATGCACCGAGGGGGAACAGCCTATGCGCTTCGTCGTCGTCGCCCACCGCAACCAGGACGCCGACCCGTCCGAGTTCAAGCCCGAGCTGATGCAGGCCGAGGCCAAGATGGCGCTGGGCATGCTGGCCGAGGATTTCGTGCGCGAGATCTACAGCCGTACCGACGGCAACGGTGCGGTGCTGATCTGCGAGGCCGGCAGCGAGGATGAGGTCAGGACGCGTCTGGCCGAGCTGCCGCTGGCCAAGGCCGGCCTGCTGACCGCCGACATCTACGGGATCAAGGTGTACCGGGCCATCGAGGCTATGGCCCAGGGCTGACCTCAGCGTACCCGATCCGCCGTTCCGGAGGGCAATGTCAACACGGCGCGCAGACCGCCCATCGGCGAGTCCTCGAGCGTCAGCAAGCCGCCGTAGAGCGCCGCCAGGTCGTGCACGATGGCGAGCCCCATGCCCGACCCCGGCGTGCTCTCGTCGAGCCGCGCGCCGCGTTCGACGGCGTGCTCGCGCGCCGCTTCGGGCAATCCCGGGCCGTCATCCTCGACCGCGACCGTCAGGTGGCCGTCCGCTTCGGCAGCGGTGACGCGCAGGCGCCCGCTCGCCCATTTGCAGCCGTTGTCCATCAGGTTGCCCAACATCTCCTCGAGGTCCTGCCGCTCGCCCCGGAAGGCCAGCCCGGCCGGCACCTCGATGTCGATGACGATGCCGCGGCCGGCGTGGATGGCGCCCAACGTTCGCGCCAACGCCCGGGCCACGGGCGCCAGTCCGGTCTGGGCGCCCAGCGCGGTGGCGCGAGCGGCGGCCCGGGCGCGGGCCAGATGATGGTCGACCTGCCGGCGCATCGCCTCGGTCTGGCGCTCCACGGTTTCGGCCAGCCGCCCTTCCGACGCCGCCGCCTCGTTGGCGAGAACCGAGAGCGGCGTCTTGAGGCCGTGGGCCAGGTTGGAAAGGTGAGTGCGCGCGCGCTCGACCACCTCGCGGTCATGGTCGAGCAGCGCGTTGAGCTCGCGCGCCAGCGGCTCGACCTCGGATGGGAAGGAGCCTTCGAGCCGCTCGGCCCGGCCCGAACGGATGGCGGCGAGCGCCCGCGGGATGCGGCGCAGCGGGGCGAGGCCCAGCCACACCTGCACCACGACGATGACCACGAGCAGGGCGACCAGCACCGCGATCGACCATGCGAGCGTTCGCTCGAACGCGGCGATCTCCGCCTCGATCTCCGCCGTGGTGCCGGCAGCCGAGAAATAGAACACGCCGTCGGCATCGGGCAGGGTGACGACACGGGTCAACACCCGGATGGTCTCGCCATCGGGGCCTTCGGTCGTGAACCTGCGCCGGATGCCGTCGTCAGACGCCATCTCGGCCCGCAGCGCCGCGTCGAACAGCGAACGCGAGCGCAGCACCGGCCCCTCCGGCGCGGCGATCTGCCAGTACCAGCCCGAATAGGCGCGATCGTAGCGCGGGTCGCCCAGGGGCCGGGCCAGCTCGATGCCGCTCTCCGGCCCGGCCTCCGCCAGCGCGATCAGCGCGTCGAGCTGCAGGCCCAGCCGCTCGTCGAATCCGCGCACGGCGAAGTCGCGGAACAGGCCCGAGAGCGACACCGCGCCGGCCGTCAGGCCCAGCGCGACGAGTACCGCCGCGCCCACCACCAGGCGGAAGGCGAGCGAGCGGGCGAAGCTCACGACCCGCCATCCGTCGGCGCGCGCAGCCTGTACCCCATGCCGCGCACGGTCTCGATCACGGGCACCTCCAGCTTCTTCCGCAGCCGGCCGACGAACACCTCGATCGTGTTGGAGTCGCGGTCGAAGTCCTGGTCGTAGATGTGCTCGGTCAGCTCGGTGCGCGACACCACCTTGCCGCGATGGTGCATCAGGTAGGCCAGGATCTTGAACTCGTTGGCGGTCAGCCGCACGGCGCGGCCGTCGACCGAAACCCGGCCGGCCGCGGTGTCGACCGCCACCGGCCCGCATTCGAGCAGCGGGCTGGCATGGCCGGCAGCGCGCCGGATCAGCGCGCGCAGCCGCGCCAGCACCTCCTCGATGTGGAACGGCTTGGTCACGTAGTCGTCGGCGCCGGCGTCGAAACCCGCCACCTTCTCCGACCAGCGGTCGCGCGCGGTCAGGATCAGCACCGGGGTGTCGAGCCCGCATTCGCGCCAGCGCTGCAGCACGGTCACGCCGTCGATCGCCGGCAGGCCGAGGTCGAGCACGATGGCGTCGTAGGGCTCGGTCTGGCCCAGGAACAGCGCCTCCTCGCCGTCGGGCGCGCAGTCGACGGCATACCCGGCGTCACCCAGCGCCGCGGCGAGCTGGCGTGTGAGGTCGGGATCGTCCTCGGCGACCAGGAGTCGCATCAGCGGCCTCTCCGTATGTTCAGCACCCGGCCCGTCCGGGCGTCGGCGGTGACGACGACCACGCGGTTGTCCGGGCTCAGCATCTTGACGAGGTAGAGCCACGGCCGCGACCCACCGCCGCGCACTCTGGCGTCGAGCACGCGGCCCGGCACCTGACGGCGAACCCGGTCGAGCACCGTCGAGAGCGGCAGGATCTCGCCCGCCTGCACCGCTTCGCGCACACGCTCCTGCTCGGACTTGGCGGCCGCCGGAGCGGGCTCGGCCAGTCCGGCCGGATGCAGCGCGGCGAATGCCGCCAGCAGCATGATCGCGGCTCTGCGCATCGCGCCCTCCTAGCCGCGCACCGCTGAACCCCGGATGAACGGCCGGCTCACGTCCCGTTCAGGATGCTTTTGCGATCCTGCGCGATATCGGACAACCGGGCTGACAAGGAGACACGTCATGAGACCCATCCGACGCCCCGTCCTCGCGGCGCTCGCCGCGGCCGCGCTGCTCGCGCTCCCCGCCGCCGCGTCCGCCACGGACTATGGCTATAGATACGGCCATCAGAAGGGATATGGCCACCACGGCGGACATCATGGCGGCTCGAGCCACTACAAGCCGCACAAGGACCATGGCCATTACGGCGGGCACCACGACCAACATCACTATAAGAAACACCATCAGCTCGACCGCTACCAGGTGGTTAACCGGCTGCTCAACGCCGGCTATTTCAACGTCTACCGCCTGCACAAGCATGGCCGGTTCTGGAGAGCCAAGGTCCGCGGAGGGTACGGCTACCGCCACGTGGTCTATGTCGACGCCTATAGCGGCCGGATCGTCCGCCACCGCTGACCATGCGGGCGCGCGCCCGGCTGGGGGCTCTCGGCCGGGCGTCGGCGCCGCTTCGTACAAGGGGCATGGTCTCCCGCCCAACGGATGCTGCATGATGGGCATTCGAACCGAGAGGACGCCATGCCACACGACGACATCACCACCGGCCCTGCGCTCGATGCCCTACACGGGGAGCTCGAACGCGCCCATGTCATCCCCACCTGGATCTACGCCCCGCGCATCGTCGGGCGCGAGCCCGTGGCAGGCTACCGCCCCTATCTGTGGCGCTATGCCGAGATGCGCGCGCTGCTCATGCGCGCGGGCGAGTTGATCACGCCCGAGCGCGGCGCCGAGCGGCGCTCGATCGACCACGTCAATCCCGACCTCGAGGCGCACAACAGCACCTCGCACTCGCTGGCGACCGCGTTCCAGCTCGTCCGCCCGGGCGAATGCGCGCCGTCGCACCGGCACACGGCCGGCGCCATCCGCTTCGCGGTCGAGAGCGAGGGCGGCGACGTGTTCACTGCGGTCGAGGGCGAAAAGCTGCTGATGGGGCGCTGGGACCTGTGCCTGACGCCGCGCTGGAAGTGGCACGAGCACCAGAACAACACCGAGCACGACATTGTCTGGCTCGACGCGCTCGACTACCCGCTGGTCAACCTGCTGCGTGGCAGCTTCTTCGAACCCGGCGAGACGCTGGTCGGCCGCACAAACCGCCCCGAGGGATTCACCGAGCGTCATGTCGGCCGCATCCGCCCGGCCGGCTGGGCGCCTTATCCCGACGACGTCCCGCTGGTGCGCTACCCCTGGGACGAGACCTGGGCGGCGATCCAGGCCATGCGCGGCGAGGCCGGCAGCGCCTACGACGGTGTCCTGATGGAGTACGTCAACCCGTTCACCTCGGGCCCGGCGTTGCCGACCATGGCCTGCTACGCCCAACTGTTGCGACCGAACGAACATACCAAGGCACACCGCCAGACGGTGAGCACGATCTATCACGTCATGCAGGGCGAGGGCTTCTCGGTGATCGACGGCCTCCGCTTCGACTGGGCCAAGGGCGACGTCTTCGTGGTGCCGCCCTGGGCGGCGCACGAGCACGCCAACGCGACGGCCGAGGATGCGCTGCTGTTCGCGGTCAGCGACCGGCCGGTCATGGAGACCTTCGGTTTCTACCGCGAGGAGCCGCTCGACACGAAGGACGGGCGCCAGCGGGTCGAGGGCACCTTCGACTCCGCGGGGTTCGAGACGGGAGCCCGCGCATGAGCCGCAAGACCGTCGTCTCGCCGCCCGACGACGCCCGGCCCGGCGGCCACTGGTCGCCGGCGATCTCGATGCCGGCCGGGCGGATGGTGTTCATCTCCGGCATGACCGCGCGCGCGGCCGACGGCACCGTGGTCGGTGAAGGCGATATCGGGGCGCAGACGCGACGCGTGTGTGAGCGCCTGCAGGCCGCGGTCGAGGAGGCCGGCGGCACGCTCGACGACATCGCCCAGGTCATCGTCTACGTCATGGACGTAAGCGACTTCGACACCATCCACGCCGTCCGCCGCGAGTTCTTCACCGGCGACCCGCCCGCCTCGACCATGGTCCAGGTCGCCCGCCTGGTCGACTCCCGCTGCCTGATCGAGATCAGCGCCATCGCGGTGCTGCCGGGATAGGGGCCGCAGCCCGCCCTACCCCGAATGCCGCAGGGCGTGGCGAACGACCTTCTTCATCACCGTCGGAAGGGCCTGCTCGCCCAGCCGGTCGATCGGCCACCAGGTGCCGGCGGCCTCGTTCGGCGCGTCGATCCGCGCGGCGAGCACGGTCAGCTCCAGGTGGAAGTGCGTGAAGGTATGTCGCACCAGCCCGGGCAGGGCGTGCCAGTCGGCGGACAGCGGCGCCTCGGCGAGCGCCGCGTCGGGGTCGGCCGTGCCCTCGCGCCAGCCGCTCGACGGCACCTCCATCATGCCGCCCAAGAGGCCCTTCGGCGGGCGGCGGCGCAGCAGGACCGAACCGTCGCCGTTGACTGCCCAGAAGGCGACGCCGCGGCGCGTCGGCCGTTCGGCCTTGCGCGCCTTGATCGGGAAGCGCTCGGCACCGCCCGCCGCCGCCCCGGCGCAGATCGGCCGCCACGGGCAGACCAAACATTGCGGTCCGCGCGGCGTGCACACCGTGGCGCCAAGGTCCATCACCGCCTGCGCGTAGTCGCCGCAGCGCTCGTCCGGGGTCAGCGCGTCGGCCAGTGTCCACAGCTCGTCCTTGGCCTGCGGCAGCGGCGTCTCGATCCGGTGCAGCCGGGCCACGACGCGCTCGACATTGCCGTCCACCACCACCGCGCGCCGGCCGAAGGCGATGGCGGCGACCGCCGCGGCGGTGTAGCGGCCGATGCCCGGCAACGCGCGCAGCGCCGCCTCGTCCGCCGGGAAACGGCCGCCATGCTCGTGTGCCACGATGCGGGCGCAGGCGTGGAGGTTGCGCGCCCGGGCGTAATAGCCGAGCCCCTGCCAGGCGTGCAGCACGTCCTCGACCGGCGCCCGTGCCAGGTCCTCGACCGTCGGCCAGCGGCCGAGGAATGCGTGGTAATAGGGCTTCACGGCCGCCACGGTGGTCTGCTGGAGCATGATCTCCGACAGCCATACATGGTAGGGCTCGGGCCGTTCGCCCGGCCGCGCGCGCCAGGGCAGGTCGCGCCGGTGCCGATCGTACCACGCGAGCAGCGCCTCGGCGGCGCCGGTGTAGCCCGGGGTGATCATTATTTCGTGGGACTTCATCGGCCTCTATACTCCGCCTGCCGTGGGCATGATATAGGATCGGGCAACCCGCCCAAGGCCAGCGGAGGCGGTGCGCGTGAGTGCCAACCGAACCAATAACCGCAAGGACGCCCCCCGCCGCGCCGGAATGTCGGCGCTGGGCGCGCAGGTCGCGCGCGTGGCGGGGCCGGTGCTGCGCAGGCACGGCACCGCCGCCTTTCGTCTGCGCGCCGAGTGGCCGCGCGTGGTCGGCGACCGGCTCGCCGCCGTGAGCGCGCCGGAACGGTTGGCGGGCACCGTCCTTCATCTGCGGGTGGAGAGCGCGGCGGCGCTGATGCTGCAGCATCAGGAGCGCCAGCTCGTCGAGCGTATCAACGCCTATCTGGGCCGCGACGCGGTGGCCCGCCTGCGCATGATCCAGGGGCCGGTGGCGCGCCCGGTCGAGCGGCCCCGCGCGCCGCGGCCCGCGCCCGCCGACGATCCGGAGCTGAGCGCGCAGCTCGAGCGTGAGATCGAGGACCCGGCGCTGCGCGAGGCGCTCCTGGGGTTGGGCCGCGCCGTGCGCGGCGCGAGCGGCGGTACGAATTCGTGAGTCCCGCATTGGCGTGTTGTGGACTCGGCGGACCCTTCCCTATAGTCAACATCTAGTGTTCAGGAGGTGATCGTGCGCAAGGTATCGACACGGCTGGCCGGTTTCGCGATGGCCGCTCTGGCCTCGACCCTGATCGCGGCGGGCCCCGATCCCGCGCGGGCCGACATGGCCACCATGGAGCAGATGACCGAGGAGAAGGTGCTTGGCCCGGTCGACGCGCCGGTCACCATGCTGGCCTTCGAGTCGCTGAGCTGCCCGCACTGCGCCACCTTCCACCAGGGCGCCTGGCCGGAGGTCAAGGAGCAGTATGTCGACACCGGCAAGGTCAGGTTCGTCTACCGCGACTTCCCGACCAACGAGGCCGGGGCGGTCGCCGCGATGATGGCGCGCTGCGTGCCGCCCGATCGTTATTTCGGCATGATCGAGATGCTGTACCGCACGCAGGACAGCTGGCTGCGCTCGGCCGATCCGGTGGAATCGCTCCGGCAGACCGCGCGGTTGGGCGGCCTGACCGCGGAGGAGTTCGAGCAGTGCGTGAGCAACGAGGAACTGTTCCAGTTTATCCGCAACGGCCAAAACGCCGCGAGCGCCGAGTACGGCGTCGATTCGACCCCCACCTTCATGATCGGCGACCGCAAGATCGTCGGGCCCCAGTCGTTCGAGGTGTTCCAGGATGCCATCGAGGCGGAGCTCAGCGGCGGCGGCGCGGTCGAGGCCGGCTCGTCGACCACGCCGGTCATCGCGCTCGTCGTCGTCGTGGTCGCGGCGGCCGGCGGTTTCCTGTGGTGGCGCCGACGTTCCGCCAAATCGTGACGGTTTAGGAAGACCAGTCGAGGCTCATGTCGGTCCAGTTCACCAAGGTTCGCCTCAGCGGGTTCAAGTCCTTCGTCGAACCCACGGAGCTCTTGATCCACCCCGGCCTGACCGGCGTCGTGGGGCCCAATGGCTGCGGCAAGTCGAACCTGCTCGAGGCGCTGCGCTGGGCCATGGGCGAGGGCTCGGCCAAGCAGATGCGCGGCGGCGAGATGGATGACGTCATCTTCGGCGGTACCTCCGACCGGCCGGCGCGTAACGTGGCCGAGGTGATGATCCACCTCGACAATTCGCGCCGCGCGGCGCCGGGTACGTGGAACGACCATGACGAGCTCGAGATCGTGCGCCGGATCGAGCGCGGCGCGGGCTCTTCGTATCGCATCAACGGCAAGGAGGTTCGCGCGCGCGACGTCTCGCTCCTGTTCGCCGACCTGTCGTCCGGCGCGCGCTCGGCGGCGATCGTCTCGCAAGGCCGCGTCGGCGCGCTGATCTCGGCCAAGCCCCAGCAGCGCCGCGTCCTGCTCGAGGAAGCGGCGGGCATCACCGGCCTGCACTCGCGCCGCCACGAGGCCGAGCTGCGGCTGCGCGCGGCCGAGAACAATCTCGCCCGGCTCGAAGATATCATCGGTGCGCTGGACAGCCAGCTCCAGGGTCTCAAGCGTCAGGCGCGCCAGGCCTCGCGCTACCGCTCGCTGTCCGAGCGCATTCGCACCGCCGAGGCGGCGCTGCTGCATCTGCGTTGGGTGTCGACCAACGAGGCGCTCGAGGCCGCGCGTGCGGCGCTCAAGGAGGCCGAGGATGCGGTCAACACCAGTGCCCGCGAGGCGGCCACGGCGTCGAAGGAACAGGCCGAGGCCGCTGCCGGAATGCCCGAGCTGCGCAACGAAGAGGCTGCGGCGGCAGCCGAGCTGCAGCGGCTGGTCGTGGCGCGCGAGTCGCTCGATGCCGAGGAGGCCCGGATCGAGTCGGCGCAGCGCCAGCTCGCCACCCAGATCGAGCAGATCGAGGCCGACGCCCGTCGCGAGGAGCGGCTGGTGGACGAGGCCGCCGACGCGTTCGCGCGGCTCGACCGCGAGGCTGCGGAAATCGCAGAGGCGCAGACGAACGAGGGCGCATCCGAAGACGAGTTGCGCCAGGCCGCCGAGACCGCGACAGCCGAGGCCGAGGCCAAAGAGGCTGAGGTCACGGCGCTCACCGAGCAGCTCGCCGCCGCCGACGCGCGCCGCGCCAACGCCGAGCGCCGGGTCGCCGAGGTCGAGGAGCGCCGCGCCCGCGTCGCCGAGCGGCTGGAGCATGGCGAAGCGCAGCGGGCCGAGCTGTACGAGGCCGACGGCGACGAGGCCGCGCTGGCCAAAGCCGAGGCCGAGGTCGAGCGCGCACAGGCGGCGCTCGACGAGGCCCGCGCCGAGGCCGAGGCGGCCGAAGAGCGCAAGGCGGCCACGACCGAAGCCCTCGAGGCGGCGCGGAGCGCATTCCAGGCGGTCGAGGCCGAGCATTCGCGGCTGCGCGCGGAAGAGCAGGGTCTGGCCGCGCTGCTCGCCGGCGACGCGGGCGACGGCTTCGCGCCCGCGATCGAGGCGATCCAGGTCGAGCCGGGCTGGGAGGCGGCGCTGGGCGCGGCGCTGGGCGACGACCTGGACGCGGCGTTGGAGGATGCGGCGCCGCGCCACTGGTCGGTCCTGCCGCCGCTCGAGGGCGCGCCCGCTCTTCCCGCCGGTGCGGAGCCGTTGTCGCGCTTCGTCGGGGCGCCCGAGGCGCTGGCGCGTCGCCTGTCGCAGGTGGGCGTGGTCGCCGGCGCGTCCGCAGGTACTGACATGGCAGCGCGACTGGCGCCCGGCCAGCGGCTGGTCACGCGCGAGGGCGACCTGTGGCGGTGGGACGGGCTCGTCGCCCGCGCCGGTGCCTCGGACCCCGCCGCGGTGAAGCTCGAGCAGCGCAATCGGCTCGACGAAATCCGCGCCCGGCTCGGCGAGGCGGGGGAGCGGCTCGAGGCGGCGCGCGAGACCCACGAGACCGCCAAGGCGGCCGCCGAGGAAGCGGCGCGCGGGGAGAAGACGCTGGCAGAGAGCGCACGCCAGGCCTATCGCAACTTCGACGCTGCGCGTGACACCCATGCCGAGGCCGCCCAGGATGCGGCGCAAACCGCGTCGCGGCGCGAGGCGCTGGAAGAAAGCGTGGGCCGGCTCGAGGCCGATCTGGCCGAGCTCGACGCAGAGCTGGAGGAGGCCCGTGCGGCGCTTGCCGAGCAACCCGATACGGGCGCCGAGCGCGCGCGTCTTTCGGGCCTGCGCGAGTCGCTGGCGGCGGCGCGCGCCACGATGATGGAACGGCGCCAGGCGTACGACCGCTTGGTCAGCGAGTCGGCGCGGCGGCGCGACCGGCTCGAGGCGATCGAGCGTGAGAAGACGGCATGGAGCGAGCGCACATCGGGCGGCGAGGGTCAGCTCGCCCAGCTCTCCGCGCGCAGGGATCAGGTACAGGAGGAGCTGGCCCGGCTCGACGCCCGGCCCAAGGAAATCGCGAGCCAGCGCAACGACCTGCTCGACCGGATCGCCGGGGCCGAGGCCCAGCGCAAGCGGGCCGGCGACTCGCTGGCCGCGGCGGAGCAGCGGCTGGCCGATGTCGAGCGCACGCTCAAGGCGGCCGAGAGCCGGCTGGCCGACGCACGCGAGGAGCGCGGCCGGCGCGAGGGCCAGCTGCGCCAGGCCGAGCAGGCGGTCGAGAATGTGGGCGAGCGCATCGCCGAGCGGCTCGACGCCTCGCCCGGACAGGTGTTCGAGATCGCCGGCTTCAAGGAGGGCGAGGCGCTGCCCGACCTGGAGACGCTCGAGGCGCGTCTCGAGCGCCTGTTGCGCGAGCGCGAGACCATGGGCCCGGTCAACCTGCGTGCCGAGCAGGAGGCCGAGGAGCTGGTCAAGCAGATCGAGGGCATGCGGACCGAGCGCGAGGACCTGATCGGCGCCATCGGCCGGCTGCGCCAGGGTATCTCCGAGCTCAACCGCGAGGGGCGCGAGCGGCTGCTCGCCTCCTTCGAGGAGGTCAACAAGCATTTCGAAGACCTGTTCGCGCGCCTCTTCGGCGGCGGCCGGGCGCACCTCAAGCTGGTCGAGTCCGACGACCCGCTCGAGGCCGGGCTCGAGATCATGGCGAGCCCGCCGGGCAAGCGCCTGCAGGTGCTGTCGCTGCTGTCGGGCGGCGAGCAGGCGCTGACCGCGCAGGCGCTGCTGTTCGCGGTGTTCCTCACCAATCCGGCGCCGATCTGCGTCCTCGACGAGGTCGACGCGCCGCTCGACGACGCCAATGTCGAGCGGCTGTGCGACCTGATCTCCGACATCGCGCGCGAGGCCGACACGCGGTTCCTCCTGATCACCCATCACCGCTACACCATGGCGCGTATGGATCGGCTGTTCGGCGTCACCATGCCCGAGCGTGGCGTCTCGCAGCTCGTCTCGGTCGATCTGCAGGAGGCCGAGGCGCTGCGCGAGGCGAGCTGACCTCGGACGTAAAATTCAATAATTTCAATTACTTGACGGACGTCAACCGACCTTGACACCCCGGGGGCGACTTCGTATGGTGCGCCCGGCTTCGGCCCGGGGCGACCCGGACCCGGCGCCCGTATCCACGGCGGCCCCATGCCGGATCGCAAATCTCCGTCCCCCCTCGATGAGCTTGGCGCGCGGCTGACCGCGGCGCGGGGGCGGCGGACAGGAGCGCGCGCCGACGACGAGGAGGTCCGCCGAAGGGGCAGCAGCCTGTCGGTCGCCTATCGCTTGGCGGTCGAGATGGTCGCTGCGGTGGCCGTGGGCACGGGCATCGGCTGGCTGCTCGACGAGTGGGCCGGCACCCGGCCGTGGCTGATGGTCGCGTTCATCGTTCTCGGCTTCGCCGCGGGGATCATGAACGTCTACCGGCTGATGAAGGGGATGGGCGGGACGGTCGGCTACAAGCCGGCGGAGCGCCGCGACGAAGACGAGAGCTAGTGTCCCCCTTGCGGGGCGCCGGAGGGGAGAGGTCGAGGCAGTGTTCCAGCTTGCGCAAAGCGAGGGCCACGGTGACGGCGAGGGCGTCGTCCCCGGGTCGACCGAGGGCGATGTCGCGATCGGCGGCGATCACGGCGGCGGTCACAGCCCGCTCGAGCAGTTCGAGGTCAAGCCGCTGATCGAGTTCTACGTCGGCGACCTCAACCTGTCCTTCACGAACTCCTCGCTGTGGATGGCCATCGCGGTGGCCTGCGTCGCGCTGTTCCTGATGCTGGGCATGCGCCGGGGCGCCATGGTGCCCGGCCGGCTGCAGTCGGTCGCCGAGATGAGCTACGAGTTCATCGCCAACCTGCTGCGCGAGACGGTCGGCAGCGAGGGGCGCCGGTATTTCCCGCTGATTTTCACGCTGTTCATGTTCGTGCTGTTCGGGAACATGCTCGGCATGGTGCCCTACAGCTTCACCTTCACCTCGCACATCGTCGTCACCTTCGGCATGGCGATCGTGGTGTTCGTGGGCGTCACCGTGCTCGGCTTCGTCAAGCACGGCGCACACTTCCTGTCCTTCTTCGTGCCGCCGGGCGTGCCGCTGTTAATGCTGCCGCTTTTGGTGCCGATCGAGGTGATCTCCTATCTGTCGCGGCCGGTCAGCCTGTCGGTTCGTCTGTTCGCCAACATGCTTGCCGGCCATACGCTGCTCAAGGTGTTCGGCGGCTTCGCCGCGACCATGGGCGTCGGCGCGATCGTACCGCTGGCGGTTATGGTACCTGTCACGGCGCTCGAGGTGCTGATCGCCTTCCTGCAGGCCTATGTCTTCACGATCTTGACCTGCCTCTACATCAACGACGCGCTGCACCTGCATTAGGGACGCGCGAGGACGACCAATCGGGACCGCCTTGGGAGGTCCGGACCCAACCAGCAAAGGGGACTGAAAATGGAGCAAGCCATCCTCGAAGCCGCCAAGTTCCTGGGCGCGGGCATCGCCGTCATCGGCGTGATCGGCTCGGGTATCGGTATCGGCAACGTGTTCGCCGCGTTCATCCAGGCCGTGGGCCGCAACCCGGCCGCGAAGGACGAGGTGCGTACCGAGCTGTTCCTGGGCTTCGCGCTGGTCGAGGCGCTGGCGCTGTTCGCGCTGGTGATCGCGCTCGTCATCCTGTTCGGCTGAGGCCGGCTCCGGCCGGCCGGCGCGAGGAGGGCGCAATGCCACAGCTCGAGCAGATCCATACCTTCGCGTCCCAGCTGTTCTGGCTGGTGGTGACGTTCACCGCGCTCTACTTCTTCCTGCGCGCGGTGGCGCTGCCGAAGATCACCTCGGTGCTCGAGCAGCGCCAGTCGCGCATCTCCGCCGATCTGGAGAAGGCGGCCCTGCTCAAGGACGAGGCCGAGGACGTCCTCGCCGAGTACGAGAAGGCTGCGGAGGAAGGCCGGGCGAAGGCCCAGGCCGCCATCCGCGAGGCGCAGGAGGCGCTGTCGGCCGAAGCGGCCAAGCGCCACGACGCGCTGGGCGAAAAGCTGGCCAAGCAGGTCCGCGAGGCGGAAGAGCGGATCGCGAAGGAGCGCGAGGAAGCGCTCGAGAACATCCGTGACGTCGCCGTCGATCTGGCCCAGACCGCGACCGAGCGGCTGGTCGGCGCCAGGATCGACGCCAAGAGCGCGCAAACGGCGGTCGGCGCGGCGATGAAGGAGCGGCGCTGATGGACTACCTTCTGTCCGACCCGACCTTCTGGGTCGCCGTCGCCTTCGTCATCTTCCTGGCCATCATTTTCTGGAAGGCGGTCGGGCCGATGATGCGGGCGCTCGACAACCGCGCCGAGCGCATCAGCGCCGAGCTCGACGAGGCCCAGCGCCTGCGCGAGGACGCCCAGCACCTCCTCGCCGAGTACAAGCGCAAGCTGCGCGACGCCGAGAAGGAGGCCGAGGAGATGCACGCCCACGCGCAGGAGGAGGCCGAGCGCCTTAAGCGCTCGGGCGAGGCCCAGCTCGAGGCGGCATTGACCCGGCGCGAGCAGCAGGCCAAGGACCGCATTGCCCAGGCCGAGCAGCAGGCGGTGGCGCAGGTCCGCGCGTTCGCCGCCGACCTCGCCATCGCCGCGACGCGCGACCTTCTGGTCAAGAGTGTCGACAAGAAGACCGCCGACGCGCTGGTCGACGAGGCGGTGAAGCAGATCCCCGACCGGATGCACTGAGCACGCCGGTTCCCGGAAGGCCGACATTCAAAAGGGGCTCCGGCATGGGCGGGGCCCCTTTCGTTTTCTGGCACTCAGGGGTGAGCCGGCCTGATCCCTACCGTCGCGTCGCGCGAACATGCCGCCGAAGCCCCAAACTCAGCGGTCTCGAGAGCCCGAGTAGATCCGTGCTTGCTCATTACAAACGGGCAGGCTGCGCCAAAACAGCTTGACCCCATAGGGTCGAAAAACTTACTGTCCAGTCAGTAACAAGATATCAGGTATGACGAAGCACCCGCAATCCAAGCGCGAGCAGCGCGAAGCCAGCGTCGAGCGTCTCCTCATGGAAGCGCAGCGATTGTTCGTCTCGCAGGGATTCCGACACACCACCGCCGAGCAGATCGCCGAGGCCGCCGGCCTCACCAAAGGCTCGCTGTATTTCTATTTCGGCTCCAAGGCGAACGTGCTGCTCCGCCTGCTCGACCGTGCCGAGGCCGTTGTCGTGGACGCCATGGAGGCCCGCGTGGCGCGCGCCGGCCCCTCCGCCCGCGACCGCCTGGTCGCGTTCATCCACGGCCAGGCCCAGCTCGGTGTCGAGCTGGCCGAGACCGTGATGCTGCTCATCCTGATGTCGCTCGAGTTCCGCGGCAGCGGCGGCGTCACCGAGACTCGGCTGCGCGCGATCTACGGCCGGCTGTATGGCGCGGTGGAGCGCATCATCGAGGAGGGCAAGGTTGCCGGCGAGTTTCGCGCCGACGTGGCGACACGCGAGCAGGCGTCGATCGTGCTCGCCGGGCACGACGGTACGCTGATGGAGTGGTACCGCCGCCGCGATGACCTGGACGGCCGGGAACTGGTGCGCGCCCTTCGCGGCACGATGCTCGACGGCATGAGCCGCATCGAATCCCGCCCCGGGATGTCTCTGGGAACCGAGCAGCGCCCCGCCCCCGGCGCCGACCACTGATCCGAACACCGAGCCGAGCAAACCCAAGGAGACCCGACATGGCACACGCCCAGACCGCGCCCCGCGGGGAGAAGATGTACAAGGCCGCCGATCCGGAGATGCCCGAGGACTTTCGCGAGTTGCTCGTCAACCTGCTCCTCTACCATCACCTGGAGAACAACGGGAATCCGCAGTACCGCAAAATCCTCGCCAAGATCGCCGACGCCGGATTGCGCTACGCGCCGCACAGCCGCGCGATGGAAATCGAGGCCGAGATCGTCAAGCAGGAGGTCCATCATGGGCAGATCGTCGCCGGCCTGATCGAGGGTCTGGGTGCCGATCCGTACCAGGATCTGCCGATCAAGCAGTACGCCTTCCATTTGCCGTTCGACGACTGGATCGACATTTCCTGGTTCCACGCCCTGATCGATCGCGTGGGTCTTTATGTCGGCGTCGAGTGGGTCGGCGTGCCGTACGAGCCGCTGGCCGAAGTGGCGCCGGGTCTGGAAGCCGACGAGGAGTTCCACACCAAAGCCGGCTTTCTCCACATCGCCGAGCTCTGCAAATCCGAGGACGGCAAGGCCGCGGTTCAGGAGCGGCTTCACAAATGGTGGCCGGCGGCTCTCGACATGTTCGGCCGCTCGGACAGCAAGACCGCTCCCGAATACGTCAAGTGGGGCATCAAGTCGGGCAACAACGAGGACCTGCGGCAGCAGTACATGCGGGACACGATCCCAGAGATCGAGAAGCTGGGCCTGACCGTCCCCGACCACGAGGCCAACCGCAAGTATCTCTAGCCCCGCGACGAAGAAGACGAAATCCGGACAAGAAGACCTGGGAGACGACGATGGCGATCAGCGTTTCATGCGAGGGCGGCGTCGGGTTAATCACCATGGAGAGCCCGCCCGCCAATGCCTACGACAAGCCGATGCTGGGCGAACTGGCCGCAGCCGTGCAGGAAGTTCGTGACGACGACGCGGTGCGTTGCGTCGTCGTGCGCAGCGCGCTCGATAAATTCTTCTGCGCGGGCGCCGACATCTCAGTGCTGCGCGACAGCGACATGCCGGTTTTCCATGACTTCCTGACGGTCGCCCACGAGGCGGTCGACATGATCGAGCGGACGCCCAAACTGTTCATCGCCGCTATCCGCGGACACTGCATAGGTGGCGGACTGGAGCTTGCGTTGGGTTGCGACCTGCGCCTCGCCGCCGAAGGCGGCTACGGCTTTGGCCTCGCAGAGGTCAAGCTCGGCCTGTCTCCCGGGATGGGCGGCACACAGCGTCTGGCGCGTCTGATCCCGAAAAGCAAAGCATTGGATCTGATGGTCACTGGCGACACGATCAGGCCCGAGCAGGCCTTGGAACTGGGCGTGATCGATCGGCTGTTCCCGGCCCAGAGCTTCGACGAAGAAGTGATGGAATACGCGAACCGCCTGGCTGCAGGCCCGAGTTTGGCCCAGGGATTGATCAAGCTCTCGGTGAACCAGGGCCTCGAGGCCTCGTTGGCCCAGGGACTGTCCATCGAGCGGGCCAACCAGACCATTTTGTTCGGCTCGCAGGACGCCCAGGAGGGCGTCAAGGCGTTCCTCGACAAGCGCAAGGCCGAATTCAAAGGAAAATAATCACACGTCGCGGACCGGCGGCGCCGTTTCCGATCGGAAGGCGGCGTCGCTCCAATGGGAGGAGATCATGGCTCAAGGCATTCGCGCCCTGTCCGGCAGGGCCACCGAGTCGCCGTTCTGGAACCCTGTGACCGAGACCATGCCGCGCGAGCGGCTGGACGCTTTGCACCTGCACCGGCTGCAACGGTTGCTGCATTTCGCGTACGACAACAGTCCCTTCTACCGTCAGCGGTTCGACGAGGCCGGTCTCGATCCTGCGGCCGTCCGTTCGCTCGACGACTTCAAGACCAAGGTTCCCACGACCGACAAGACGGACTTCATCCATCTGCAGCGGGAGCAGCCGCCTTACGGTCCGACCCAGGCGCTGCCCGACGAGATGGTGGCGCATCACGCCGCCACTTCGGGCACGACGGGACTGCCACTGTCGATCCCGTATACGATGTACGACACCATGCGCTATGGCGAATCGTGGTGCTACGCCTTCTGGGCCACGGGCATCCGTCCGTCCGACAGCTTCTACTTCGCCTTCAACTGGGGCAATTTCGCGGGCTTCTGGAGCGCCTACTGGGGTGTCCGTCAATTCGGCGGCAAGGTGATCTCCGGCGGCGGTCTCGATACCAAAGGTCATATCGAGGCAATCCAGCGCATGCGGCCGACCGTGCTGATCTCCACGCCCACTTTCGCCTTGCGCATCGCCGCCGTGGCCAAGGAGATGGGCATCGACCTGGCCGACAGCTCGATCCGCTTCACCATGCATGCCGGCGAGCCCGGCCCTACGGCCCTGCCGGCGATGCGCGAAGCGATCGAGACCGCCTGGGGCGCCAATGCCGGCGAGTTGCTGGGCATCGCCGAGATCGACGCGTTCGGGCCTTGCAACTCGATCGGCGACGGCGTTCACGTCAACGAGATGAACGTGTTCGCCTGGGTCATGGACCCGGAAAGCGGCGCCGAGGTCGCCGAAGGCGAAGTCGGTGAGAACGTCATCACCAGCTACGTCAACAGTGCCCAGCCGCTGATCAACTACCGCACCCATGACCTGGTGCGGCCGCGCATGAGCTGTTCTTCGGGCCGCACCTGGATGAAGTTCGAGGGCTCGGTACTGGGACGAACCGACTTCATGATCACCGTGCGCGGCACCAACGTCTATCCGACCGCAGTAGAGAATATCCTGGGCGAGGTAAGGGGGATCAGCAGCAATTACGAGCTGCACCTGACCCAGGTCGGCGGCAACGACCGCATGACGGTCAAGTTCGAGCCCGAGCCCGACGTGTCGGCGGAGACATGGGCGCAAATCGCGGCCGACGCGAGCGACCGCATCCGCAAGGCGCTGCACGTCAAGCTGGACCTGGAGCCCGTGCCGATCGGCACACTGCCCCGCTACGATCTCAAGACCAAGCGCATTTTCGACGAGCGGCCGCAACACTTCCGTCGCGCGCTGGACCGCTAGGAGCGAGCAATGACCATCGACCAACGCATTGACAAGTTGGAGCAGGCGCGGCGCCTCGTCGCCGAGGCCACCGCCGGTTGCGATATCCCGCAGATCGAAAAAATCCTGCGCGACGCAGATACCAGCCTGCACTGGGCGCTGTGGAATCTGGGCGCGCCGGTCAGCCTCCGACCCGAGCTCGACCGGGGGAACCAATGAGCTATGAATTCCTGGTTCTCGATCGCCCGCATGAAGGCGTCGCGGTCCTGCGCCTGAACCGCCCGGACAACCTCAACTCCTGGAACAAGCCGATGCGCAGGGAGATGCGCGAGGCGGTATGGGAGTTGTCCGAGGATCCCGACCTGCGCGTACTGATCATCACCGGTACGGGGCGCGGCTTCTCTGCCGGCGAGGACGTGCGAGGCATGGGCGACCTGACCGCTATTGGTCCCAAGGGCTTTCGCCAGCACGTGCGTGCCTTCCACAACGTGTTCGACGAGATCGAGCAGATGGAGGTTCCGGTAATCGCCGCGGTCAACGGGGTCGCGGCCGGTGGTGGTTTCGAGATGGCGCTGAGCTGCGACTTTCGCTTTGCCGCCGAGAGCGCCAGGCTCGGCCTGCCCGAAGGCAATGTCGGCTTGATCCCGGGGTCGGGCGGCATCTCGCGGCTGGTGAAGATCGTCGGACCCGCCACCGCCAAGTGGCTGGTCATGACCGGCGAAATGGTGAAGGCCGAGCGCGCGCTCGAGCTCGGGCTGCTCCATGAGATCGTCCCGGACGATGCCCTGATGGACCGTGCGCTGGAGTTCGCGCGCAAGCTTGCGGCGAAGGCGCCACTGGCGCTGGGGACCGCCAAGCTCGTGATCAACCAGTGTGCGAATGTAGACGTAGAGACGGGCCGCAATTTCGAGCGCATAGGGCAAAGCGTGCTCAAGCTCACTGAGGATCACCAGGAAGGCGCGCGCGCCTTCGTCGAGAAGCGCAAGCCGGACTTCAAGGGACGCTGATGCCGCGCTGGGTCGAAGTCGCGGCATCCGACGCCGTGCCCGACGAAGCGATGGTCTGCGCCCAGGCAGAGGACACGCGGCTGATCCTGATCCGCCTCGATGGCGGGCTGTTCGCCTACGAGAATCGCTGTCCGCACGAGGATGCGCGGCTGTCCGACGGTGAGCTCGACCCCGACGACGGGGTGCTGATCTGTTACAGGCACCTATGGGAGTTCGAGATCAGGACAGGGCAGCATGTCAGCCGCGTGCCGTCGAAGGAACGCAACCTGACCGTATTCCCGGTCCGCGAGACCGGTGGTGTGATCGAAGTCGACCTGGACGGCGCACACAAGCCGGAGCCCGAGACATGAGCGGATACACCGAGAGCTTGGCCGACATCGCCGGGCACCTCGAGGCTGCCGCCTCCGAGTTGGAGGCGGTGTGCGATCAGGGACCCGACCCGCTGGCCAACCACGCATTGCTGCTCAAGGCGGTGACGCTGCGGCACTACGCGCTGGAGCTGAGACTCGCCGGGGAGTGTGGAGCGGGGGCGCGGGGCGATACCTTGGTATGAGCCCGAGCGACGCCATCCGCGAGCGCTGGCCAATCTGCTCGCTGGCGGCCCGCCGCGCGTTCACTCTTCTTTCGGTTGCTTCTCCGAGGTCGCGCCTGGCGCCGGCTCGGCCTCGGGCAGATCCTCGATCTTGCCGGCGTCCTCGGCCAGCATCCGCTCGGCCCGGTCGACCTCTTCCTGGCGCATTCGGTCGAGGAGCGATTCGACGTCCTCGTAGGCCTGCTGGTCGCCCTGCTGCGCCGCCTTGGTGAACCAGTAGTATGCCTTGACGTAGTCGCGCGGCAGCTTGCGCGTGTTGGCGTAGCTGCGGGCGAGGAACACCATGCCGTTGACGTCGCCCCGCTCGGCGGCGCGCTCGAACCACTTGCGCGCCTCGGCCTCGTCCCGCCCGTGGATGCCGGGCTCGCCGTTGAAGTAGGACACGCCGACATAAACATTGGCCTCGGGATGCCCGTCGAGCGCCAGCTCCTTGTACATCGCGAGCGCCTTCCTTCGGTCGGCCTCGACGCCGATGCCTGACGACACCATGCCCGCCAGCAGGTAGCGCGCCTCCTCGTGCCCCGCCTTGGCGGCCGCCTTCATGTAGGAATAGGCCCGGTCGGGGTCCTCCTCGGCGCCCTCGCCGTAGAGATGCGCACGGCCCAGCTCGTAGGCCGCGATCGGGTGGCCGTTGTCGGCCGCCTTGCGGAACCACTCGTTCGCCAGCTCCTCGTCCTTCCCGGGCACGCCCACGCCGCGGGCATAGAGCTGCGCCAGGCCGAACTGGGCGTTGGCGTCGCCGTCCTCCGCTGCCGGCAGCCACTCCTGATAAGCATTGGTGAACCGGCCCTCGTCGAAGGCCTTCTTGCCTTCCTCCCAGCCGGCCCAGGCGGGCGCGGCGAGCGCCAGGGCGAGGCCGGAGCCCAAGGCCATGCCACAGGCGGCGGCGCGACGCATGATCACTCCTATTCCGCGGCGTCCCGATAGGCATCGAGCGGCGGACACGAGCAGACCAGATGCCGGTCGCCGTAGGCCTGATCGATGCGCGCCACGGGGCTCCAATACTTGTCCTCGCGCAGCGCGGCAAGGGGCCAGGCCGCGATCTCGCGCGAATAGGGGTGCGGCCAGTCCTCGGCGGTGACCGCGTCGACCGTGTGCGGGGCGTTGCGCAACGGATTGTCCTCGGCGTCCCATTCGCCGGCCTCGACCTTGGCGATCTCCCGGCGGATCGCGATCATGGCGTCGCAGAAGCGGTCCAGCTCGACCTTCCCCTCGCTCTCGGTCGGCTCGATCATCAGCGTGCCGGGCACGGGGAACGACATGGTCGGCGCGTGGAAGCCGTAATCCATCAGCCGCTTGGCCACGTCGTCGACCGTGACGCCCGAGCTCTCCTTGAGCGGCCGCAGGTCGACGATGCACTCGTGCGCGACCAACCCGTCGGGCCCGGTGTAGAGCACCGGGAAATGCGGCGCGAGCCGGGCGGCGATGTAGTTGGCGTTGAGGATTGCCACTTCGGTCGCGCGGGCGAGCCCGGCGCCGCCCATCAGCGCGATGTAGGCCCAGGAGATCGGCAGGATGCCCGCCGAGCCCCACTTGGCCGCCGCCACCGGCGGCACCGTGTCGCCGCCGCGCGGCGCCAACGGGTCGCCCGGCGCGAAGGGCGCGAGATGCGCCTTGAGGCCGATCGGTCCCATGCCCGGGCCGCCGCCGCCATGCGGGATGCAGAAGGTCTTGTGCAGGTTCACATGCATCACGTCGGGCCCGAACTTGCCCGGCAGCGCCACGCCCAGGAGCGCATTGAGGTTGGCGCCGTCCATATAGACCTGCCCGCCGGCGGCGTGGACGATCTCGCAGATCTCGACGATCGCGGCCTCGAAAACGCCGTGAGTGGAGGGGTACGTCACCATCAGCGCGGCCAGGCGGTCCTTGTGCTCTTCCACCTTGGCATCGAGGTCCTCGACGTCGACGTTGCCGTTTTCGTCGCAGCCGATCACTACCACCCGCATCCCGGCCATCACGGCCGAGGCCGGGTTGGTGCCGTGGGCGGAACTGGGGATCAGGCAGATGTCGCGGTCCGTGTCGCCGCGGCTGTCGTGGTAGCGGCGGATCGACAGCAGGCCCGCATACTCGCCCTGCGAACCGGCGTTGGGCTGCATCGAGAAGGCGTCGAAGCCGGTCATCCGGCACAGCCAGTCGGCGAGTTGATCGATCAGCGCGGTGTAGCCCTCTGCCTGGTCCAGCGGGACGTAAGGGTGTAGCGCCGCGAATCCGGGCCAGGTCACCGGCAGCATCTCGGTGGTCGCATTGAGCTTCATCGTGCACGAACCGAGCGGGATCATCGAGCGGTCGAGCGCGATGTCCCTGACCTGGAGCCGGCGCAGATAACGCAGCATCTCGGTCTCGGAGTGATAGCGGTTGAAGGACTCGTGGGTCATGAAGGGCGTGCGCCGCGCATGGCCCTCGGGCAGACCGTCGGGCACGCGCGCGGCCAGCGTCCGAACGTCGGCGCCGCCCGCGCCGAACGCGTCGAGCACCGCTTGCAACTCGTCCGCCGTGACCGTCTCGTCGAGCGACAGGCCGACGCGGTCCGGTCCCAGTTCGCGCAGGTTGAAGCCGGCCTCCCGCGCCGCCGCGCGGATCGGATCGCCCTCGCCCGGGGTGGCGACGGTCAGCGTGTCGAAGAAGGTTTCGTTCTCGATCTGGAACCCGGCCTGACGCAGCGCCTCGGCGGCCGCCGCGGTCAGCCGGTGCACCCGCCGCGCGATCGTCCGAAGTCGCTCGGGGCCGTGATAAACGGCGTACAGCCCCGCCATCACGGCGAGCAGCACCTGCGCGGTGCAGATATTGGACGTCGCCTTCTCGCGCCGGATGTGCTGCTCCCGCGTCTGCAGCGCCAGGCGCAGCGCCGGCTTGCCCTCGGCGTCGACCGAGACGCCGACGATCCGGCCCGGCGTCGAGCGCTTGTGCGCCTCGCGCGTCGCGAAGAAGGCCGCGTGCGGGCCGCCGAAGCCCATGGGCACGCCGAAACGCTGGGCATTGCCCACCACGACGTCGGCGCCCCAGCGTCCCGGCGCCTCGAGCAGGCACAGGCTGAGCAGGTCCGCGGCCACCACGGCCAGCGCGCCCTGCGCATGCGCCGCCTCGACCGCCTTCTTGTGGTCGTCGACCGAGCCGGTGGTCGACGGATACTGCAGCAGGATGCCGAATACCTTGCCGATGTCGCCCTTGGGGTCGCCCACCGCGACCTCGAGGCCAAGCGCTTCGGCGCGCGCGGCCACGACCGCGACGGTCTGCGGGTGGCAGTCCTCGGCGATGAAGAAGCGGTCGCACGCGCCCTTGAAGACGCGGTGGGCCATGGTCATCGCCTCCGCCGCCGCCGTCGGCTCGTCGAGCAGCGAGGCGTTGGCCAGGTCCATGCCGGTGAGATCCATGACCATGGTCTGGAAGCTGAGCAGCGCCTCCAGCCGGCCCTGCGAGATCTCGGGCTGGTAGGGCGTGTAGGCCGTGTACCAGCCGGGGTTCTCCATCACGTTGCGCAGGATCACCGGCGGCGTGTGGGTGCCGTAGTATCCCTGGCCGATCAGCGACTTCCTGACGGTGTTGCGGGCCGCCAGCGCGCTCAGCTCCTCGATCACGTCGGCCTCGGTGCGCGGCCCGGGCAGATCGAGCGGCGAGCGGTCCCGAATCGTCTCCGGCACCGCCTTGTCGATCAGCGCCTCGAGCGAGGGCTGCCCGACCACCTCGAGCATTTCGGCGATCTGGCTTTCGCCCGGCCCGATATGGCGCCAGACGAAGTCGTCGCGCATCTCCAGCGTGTCCAGGCTGTCGCTCCCGCGCGCCATGATGCGATCCTCCTCAGCCTTGTTCCTCGGCGAACTTCGCGTAGGCATCCTCGTCCATCAGCGCGTCGGCCTCCGACGGGTCGGCCAGGTCGAGCTTGACGAACCAGCCGTCGCCCATGGGCGAGGCGTTGACCAGTCCCGGCTCGTCCTCGAGCTTCGAGTTGACCTCGGTCACCGTGCCGCCGACCGGGGCGTAGACCTCGCTGGCCGCCTTGACCGATTCGACCACGGCCATCTCGTCGCCCTTCTTCACCGTCCTGCCGATGTCGGGCAGCTCGACGAACACCACGTCGCCGAGCTGTTCCTGCGCGTGGTTCGAGATGCCGACGGTGCCGGTGTTGCCTTCGATCCGGATCCATTCGTGGTCCTCGGTGAATTTCAGCCCGCTCATGCCTGTCGTCCCCTTTGTCGGTGGTTCTCGGATGGATCCTAGCGGCGCTTGACGAACGGCAGCGCGGCGACACGCGCGGGCACTGCCTTGCCGCGCACGGTCAGCTCGACCTCGGTGCCTTCGGCGGCGGCCTCAACTGCGACGTAGCCCATGGCGACCGGTCCGCCCACGGTGGGCCCGAACCCGCCGCTGGTCACGGCGCCCAGCGCCTTGCCGTCCTTGTCCCGAATCTCGGCGCCCTCGCGCGCCGGCGCCCGTCCTTCCGGCCGCAGGCCCACGCGCTTGCGCGGCGGGCCGTCGTGGAGCTGGGCGTCGATCACCTCGAAGCCCGGGAAGCCGCCCTCCTTGCGCCGCGACGTCTGGATCGTCCAGGCGAGACCCGCCTCGACCGGCGTCGTGGTCTCGTCGATGTCGTGGCCGTAGAGGCACAGCCCCGCCTCGAGGCGCAGCGAATCGCGCGCGCCCAGCCCGGCGGGCTCGACCTCGTCCCGGGCGAGCAGTGCCCGCGCGATGCCGTCCGCCGCCTCGGCCGGGCACGAGATCTCGAACCCGTCCTCGCCGGTGTAGCCCGACCGGGTCACGTAGCAGGGCACGCCGTCGACATGCATGGCCGCGCCGCGCATGAACCTCAGCGCCGCGCAGTCCGGCGCGATGCGCGTCAGCACGCCGGCGGCTTTCGGGCCCTGCAGCGCGAGCAGGCCGCGGTCGGTATGGAACTCGACCGTCGCCTGGCTTTTCAGCCCCTCGCGCAGCCGCGCCACGTCGGCGTCCTTGACCGCGGCGTTGACCACCGCAAACAGCGCTTCGCCGGCGTTGGTCACCATCAGGTCGTCCAGGATGCCGCCGCGGTGGTTGGTGAACAGCGTGTAGCGCATGCGCCCCGGTTCGAGGTTGCGGATGTCGCCGCAGACCAGCGTCTCGAGCGCGGTCGCCGCCTCGTCGCCCTCCAGCATCACCTGGCCCATGTGCGAAACGTCGAACAGCGACGCCGCGGCGCGGGTATGCTTGTGCTCGGCGATGATGCCCTCGGGATACTGCACCGGCATCGCGGTACCGGCGAACGGCACCATGCGCGCGCCCAGCTCGAGATGCAGGTCGTAGAGCGGCGTCCTGGCGAGGTCGGCTGTATCCGGCGCGGCGCTCAACGGTTCCTCCGAGGTTGCGGCCCCGTCCGGGCCATCCGGACGGCCGCCCCCTCTGTCTCGGAACCTGAGAGATTCGCCGGGCGGCCCCATGACGGGACCCGATATGCCGGCTTACTCCTTCGGTGAGGCCGCGGCGCGTGGTCGGGCGCGCGGCCTGCTTTCCAGAGCTCCCTCCCCCTGCGGTCCGTTCGCCTGAGAGTTTCCGGGGCTCGTTGCTCCTTCGGCGCCGCCGCGCAATGCTGATTTGCGGCGGGCTCTCCCGCAGGGATCGTCGGATGTGGCAGCTACCCTAGCCGTATGGCGGGGCATGTCAAGGCGGGGTGGGCGGCAGCGCATCGCGTGGCGCTCGCGGGCGCCGACGCTTTGGGAGCGCCGCGCGCGCCCGGCCGTGCTAGAGTTCGTCAGGGAGTATGAAAAACGATGCCGATCTATCTGGACCGTCACGACCTGAGCGGCATGACCGCGGCCGATGTCGCCGAGGCGCACCGACAGGATCTGGAACTGCAGGACGCCTATGGCGTGCGATTCCTGACCTATTGGTTCGACGAGGCGCACGGCACCGGCTTCTGCCTGATCGACGCGCCGGATCAGGAGACCGCGATGCGCGTCCACCGCGAGGCGCATGGCGATGTGGCAACCGACGTCATCTCGGTGGACCTGTCGGCGGTCGAGGCGTTTCTGGGCCGGATCGCCGATCCGTCCGCCTCCGACGCCGCCGGCCCGGTGTCCGAAGCGGCGTTCCGCGCCGTCATGTTCACCGACATCGTCGATTCGACGGGCATGACCGCGCGGCTGGGCGATGCCCGCTCGGTGGAGATGGTGCGTGCCCACGATTCGGTGGTGCGTCGCTCCCTCGGCGACGAGGGTGGCCGCGAGGTCAAGCACACCGGGGACGGGATCATGGCGAGCTTCGAGGCCGCCGAGGCGGCGGTGCGCTGTGCCTGCGCCATCCAGCGGGCTCTCGAGGCGTTCAACATGGCCAGCGACGAGGCGTTGCGGGTGCGCATCGGCATACATGCGGGCGAGCCGGTGGAGGACAGCAACGACCTCTTCGGCACCACAGTGCAGATGGCGGCACGGATCTGTCAGGAAACGGAGGCCGAGGCGGTCGCCGTGTCCGAGATCGTGTACGAGGCGGTGCGCCAGGGGTTCGCCCTGAAGCCGCTCGGCGCACGCGCGCTGAAGGGGTTCGCGGATCCGGTGACGCTCTATGAGGTCGCGTGGCGCTGACGTCCGTACCGGCGCGCGGGACGCCGGGGAGCTTTCAGTGGCTTCCTCCTGGCTTCCCGCCTGCTGCTCCCGGTTGTGCTGCAGCTCGCCGTCGGAGCGCTGGAAGCCCCACCAGAGCTCGAAAGTCGGGCCGAGCGGTAAGCACCACATGGGAGGCTAGGGCATGATTTCGATCCTGATCGCAAACGCGAAGGGCGGCTGCGGCAAGAGCACCATCGCGACCAACCTGGCCTCGGCTTTCGCCAATGCCGGCAGTCGTACCGCATTGGCCGAGGCCGACCGGCAGCGGTCGACGCTCATGTGGCTCGAGGCACGGCCCGTGAGCGTCCCGCCGATCGTCGCGCTCGACTGGCGCAAGGAAACCGGCAAGGTGCCCGGCGGCGTCGAGCGCCTGGTGATCGATGCGGGCGCCGGGATCACCTCGGCGCGGGTCCGCGAGCTGCTCAAGCGGTCCGACATCGTGGTGATGCCGATCCTGCCATCGGTGTTCGACGAGGCGGCGACCCGGCGCTTTCTCAAGAAGGTCGACGAGCTCAAGCCGGTCCGCAAGGGGCGCAAGCCGGTCGCCGTTGTCGGCAACCGGATGCGCCAGGGTACGCATTCGGCGCGCGAACTGGACGCATTTCTGGCCAGGCTCGGACACGAGGTGGCCGCGCGGCTGACCGACCTCGCGCTGTACGGGGCCGCCGCGCGCCAGGGTCTCGGCGTCTTCGATCTCGCCCCGTCGCGCCGTGCCCGGGCCGAGGCCGACTGGGCGCCACTCCTGCGCCGGATTGACCAGGAGGAAGGGTAGGCGGGTCAGTTCCCCGCTTCCTGATCCCGGTTGTACCGCAGTTCGGCGTCGGAGAGCTGGAAGCCCGACCAGATCTCGAAGCTGGGACCGCCGCCGCCGCCGCGCAGGTTGAAGTACTGCCAGGTCTCCTCGACGCCGCTCACCGCCTGGGCGCCGTCGAAATCGATCGACGCGGTCAACACGCGCTTGTTCAGCACCGTGCCGGCGCGGTCGAGCACGGCGACGAAATAGGGCACCTCGATCGAGTCGGACGCGAGTGCGGGGCCCTTCTGCGCCTGCACCGCCACGCGCACGTTGTTCTCCATCTCCTCGCGCGTGTCGCCGCGGTAGGCGCAGTCCGAATCGATCTCGGTCATGGTGACCCTGTACATGACGTTCTCGGGCGTCTGCGGCGCGCCGGGAACGAACTTGGTCAGGGTCGCGGCGTCGCCGAGGATGGCGACCGGCGGGCATATGTTCGGCTTGGGCGCCGCGCAGGCGGCCAGCACCAGTGCCAGTGCGCCCACGAGAGCCAGGCCCCGCCCGTACGCGGCCGAGCGTCGTGCCTCAGAGCGTGCCATGGGTTCCGTCGCAGTAGGGCCGATTGTCGGTCTTCTTGCAGCCACAGAAGTAGACCTCCTTGGTCTCCTCGGCCTTGAACACCACCGGCGACAGCCCCGTGCCCTTGTGCGACCCGTCACACAGCGGCTGGTTCTGCGACCTGCCGCAGGCGCACCACGCGTAGCTCTTCCCGGCCTCGATTTCCAAGGGATAGGGCGCCTTCTGCGCGACGATCGGATCGGTCATGGTCTCCCGTCCAAGTTCCCGGATTTCGTCGATCCCGGCGGCCCGCCGGGGACGGCCGGACCTTATGTCAAGCGGCTCACCGGGACAAGCGGCGGCGGTTGCGGCGCGCGCGGCGGGGCGCTATCACCCGCGCACCGCCCGGGGAGCCCGCAATGGCCGTCTATACCGAGGTTTCCGACGAAGACGTCGAGGCGTTCGTGGCCCAGTACGACATCGGCCAGGTGGTGTCGTACAAGGGCATCGCCGAAGGTGTGGAGAATTCCAACTACCTGCTCCAGACCGACGCCGCCAGCTTCATCCTGACGCTCTACGAGAAGCGCGTCGATCCCGGCGACCTGCCGTTCTTCCTGGGCCTGATGGAGCATCTGGCCGAGAAGGGCATCCCGTGCCCGCTGCCGGTTCACGGCCGCGACGGGGCGGCGCTGCGCGAGCTGTGCGGCCGGCCGGCCGCGATCATCACTTTCCTGCGCGGCATGTGGCCGCGGCGGATCGAGCCGCGCCACTGCCGGCTCTTGGGCGGCGCCATGGCGAGCATGCACCGCGCCGGCGCCGACTTCTCCAAGTGCCGGCTCAACAGCCTCTCGGTGGATGGCTGGCGCCCGCTCTACGAGAGGTGCGCCGACCGCGCCCACGAGGTGCGCCCCGGCCTCGCGGCCGAGATCGCCGCCGAGCTCGACCATCTCGAGGCGGCGTGGCCCGCGAACCTGCCCGAAGGCGTCATCCACGCCGACCTGTTCCCCGACAACGTGTTCTTCTTCAAGGGCGAGCTGTCGGGCCTGATCGACTTCTACTTCGCCTGCAACGACGCGCTCGCCTACGACGTCGCGGTCTGCCTCAACGCCTGGTGCTTCGAGACCGACGGCGCTTTCAACGTCACCAAGGCGCGCCAGATGCTCGCCGCATACGACGCGGTACGTCCGTTCACCGCGCCCGAGATGGCGGCGCTGCCGACGCTCGCCCGCGGCGCGGCAATGCGCTTCCTGCTCACGCGCCTGCACGACTGGCTGCACCATCCCGCAGGCGCGTTCGTCAAGCCCAAGGACCCGCTGGAGTACTGGCACAAGCTGCGCTTCCACCAGACGGTCCGCGGCCCCGGCGACTATGGGCTGGACGAATAGGAAGGCTCGGACACGACATGGCGGAGAAGGTGGTCGATATCTGGACCGACGGCGCGTGCAGCGGAAATCCCGGCCCGGGCGGCTGGGGCGCGCTGCTGCGCTGGAACGGCGTGGAGAAGGAGCTCAAGGGCGGCGAGGCCGAGACCACCAACAACCGCATGGAACTGATGGCGGCGATCGCCGCGCTCGAGCATCTCAAGCGCGGCGTCAAGGTGCGGTTGCATACCGACAGCACCTATCTGCGCGACGGCATCACCAGATGGATCCACGGCTGGCGCGCCAACGGCTGGCGTACCGCCGGCAAGAAGGCGGTGAAGAACCGGGATCTGTGGCAGCGCCTGGCCGCGGCGCTCGAGCGTCACGAGGTCGAGTGGCACTGGGTGCGCGGTCATTCGGGCCATCCGGAGAACGACCGCGCCGACGCCCTCGCCCGCGCCGGCATGGTGCCGTTCCAGGGGCGGTAAGGCGACACGAAAAGGGGGCCCGCCAGGGCCCCCTTCGGCACTTCATGCGCGCGGCATTACAGCGACTGCATCACCGCCTCGGCGCTCGAAACCTCGAACGCGCCCGGCTTTTCGACCGCCAGCTTCTTCACCGTGCCGTCTTCGACCAACATGGCGTAGCGCTGCGAGCGGGTGCCCAGGCCGAAGCCCGAGCCGTCCATCTCGAGGCCCACCGCCTTGGTGAACTCGCCGTTGCCGTCGGCGAGCATGGTGACACCGTCGGCGTTCTGCGACTTGGCCCAGGCGTCCATCACGAACGCATCGTTGACCGACAGGCACGCGATGGCGTCGACGCCCTTGGCCTTGAGCTCGTCGGCGTGTTGGACGAAGCCCGGCAGGTGCTTCGCCGAGCAAGTCGGGGTGAACGCGCCGGGCACGGCGAACAGCACCACCTTCTTGCCGCCGAACACCTCGTCGGTGGAAACCTCGGACAGGCCGTCGGAGGTCACCTGCTTGAACTTCACGGACGGGAGCTTTTCGCCCTCGCTGATCGCCATAACCTTCTCCCTTTCCCTTCGCGGGTTCGAATGAGTGCGTTCAACCGGGGTGGCCCCGGTGGACCCCGCACCGAAGATAAGCACCGGCACCCGGATTTCCAGCCTGTCGGCGGTACGGTTTCCGGCTCGCTCCGGCGGAACGAAACCCGGGCGTCAATCGACCGCGGCTGCCGCGGTCGGCGTACCGCCGGCCGCGCGGTCGAGCGCTTCGGTGACCGAGCTGCGGGTCAACAGCTCGGGCAATACGACGCCTTGGGGCGCGCCCGGCCCGTAGACCACGTTGAACGGGATGCCGTAACGGCCATGCTCCTGCAGATAGGCGGTGATCGCCGGGTCGGGGCGTGTCCAGTCCGCGACCATCGCGACCACGTCGTCCCGTGCCAGGCGTCCGGCCACCGGGTCGGCATCCAGTACCGCGGCCTTGTTGACCTTGCAGTTGATGCACCAGTCGGCGGTGACGTCGACCAGGACGGTCTTGCCCTGGGCGACCAGCCCGTCGATGGCGCCGCGGTCGAAGGGTCGCCAGGGTCCCGCGGCGTAGGACTCGGCAGCCGGCGCCTGCGTGCCGTCCGGGTCCAGCACGGCCGGTGCCAGCACCGCCGCGGCCAGCAGCGCCGCCAGCGCGGCGCCGCGCGCCGGGGCACCCCGCTGGCGCAGGGCCCACAGGCCCAGCGGCACCATCGCCACGGCAACGCCGGTGACCAGCGCCAGCGTCGCGCCCGCCTGTTGCGCCAGAACCCACATC
>CAZMTC010000019.1:0-30833 GCA_964569105.1 uncultured Alphaproteobacteria bacterium
CTCCCTCCTCCCGCAGGGGGAGGGTTGGGGAGGAGGTCGTGAACTTACACCGCCGCCTTCTCGCCCTCCCAGTAGGGCGCCTTGATCTCGGTCTTGAGGATCTTGCCGACCGGCGACTTGGGCAGGCTGTCGACCAGCTCGACCAGGCGCGGGCGCTTGTGCCGGGCGACGGTGCGGGCGCAGTGGTCGATCAGGGCCTCGGGGGTGACCTCGAAGCCGTCGTTGAGCACGACGTGGGCGGCGGGAACCTCGCCCCAATGCTCGTCGGGGATGCCGAAGACGGCGCATTCGGCGACGGCGGGGTGGCGGTAGAGGGCGTTCTCGATCTCGGCGGGGTAGATGTTCTCGCCGCCGGCGATGATCATGTCCTTCGAGCGGTCGACGATGCGCAGCCAGCCCTCGTCGTCGAGCGTGCCGACGTCGCCGGTGACGATCCAGCCCGCGCGCCACAGCGCCGCGGTCTGCTCGGGGTCGCCCAGATACTCCGCCAGCACGCCGTCGCCGCGAGTGGCGATCTCGCCGATCTCGCCCGGCGGCAGCGGGGCGCCGTCGGGGCCGAGCACGGCCACGTCCATGTTGAACACGGCGCGGCCGACGCTGTCGGCGTGGGCGTCGTTGGCCCAAGGGCGGCGCACGGCGATCGGGCAGGCCTCGGACTGGCCGTAATGCTCGGTGAACTCGACCCAGGGCAGCTCGGCGCGCAGGCGCTGGAACAGCGCGGCGGGCATCGGCGCGCCGGCGAAGTTGACCTTCCTCAGGCCGCGATAGACCTCGGGGTCGAAGCCCGGATCGGCGGCCAGGGCGTTGAGCTGGGTCGGCACGAAGAAGGCGGCGGTGACGCCCTCGCGCGCGACCGCGTCGCGGAACATGCCGACGTCCCAGGTCGGCAGCATCACGCAGGTGCAGCCCAGCGCGATCGCCATCTGGTACCAGACATAGAGGCCGGCGGTGTGGAACAGCGGCGTGACGCAGGCCACCACGTCGCGCTCGTCGACGCCGAACTCGACCATCGCGCCCAGGGTCGAGGCGACGCGGCCGCGGTGGCTGACCAGGACCGCCTTGGGGAAGCCGGTGGTACCGCCGGTGAAGGTGACGGCGTAGGGGTCGTCCTCGGCGATGGCTACGGCCGGCTCGGTCGCGGGCCGGCCGGTGACGAAGGCGTCGAGCGTCTCGTGCCCCTCGGCCGCGCCCTCGCCGGGCAGCGCGACGATGCGCAGGCCGTCGAGCTGCGCGGCGAGGGCGCGGGCGCGGTCGAAAAAAGTGGTCTCGGCGAACAGTGCGTTGGCACCGATACGACCGAGCACGTGGACCATCTCCGCCTCGGTCATGCGGTGCGACAGGTGCGCGAGCACCGTCCCCGAGCGGGCGGCACCGAAATAGACCACACCGTAATGCGGCCGGTTGGCGGACAGGATCGCGATGCGCGCGCCCCGGCCCAGCCCGGCGCCGATCAGCGCGTGGGCGAAGGCGTTGGCGCGGGCGTCGAGCGTGCGGTAGTCGACCCGGTCGTCGCCCCAGACCATCGCGGGCTTCGACCCGAAGCGCGCCGCCGAACGGCGCAGCAGATCGCCTGTGAGCATGGTCTCCCCATACGGTTCTCGGTTGCCGTTCGTTGTCGTCACACGCCGCTGACCTTGCGCAGGAGCGCGATCAGTGTGCGCCGCTCGCGCTCGGTGAGCGGCTGGGCGATCTCGGACTCGTGCGCCGCGACCCTGGGCAGCAGGTCGTCGAGGAACGCCTGGCCCGCCGCGGTGAGCTCGAGCGCGTGCGAGCGGCGGTCGGTCGGCGAGGGCTTGCGCGCGACCAGCTTGCGCGCCTGCAGCCGGTCGAGCACCGCCACCAGCGTCGAGCGGTCGATGCCCAGGGCGGCGCCGAGCCGGGTCTGGTTGATGCCCGGATTGTGGCGCACCAGCAGCAGCACGCCGAGCTGGCCGGGCGACATGCTGTCGCCGCCCAGCGCGTCGGCGAAGCTCTGGAACGCCAGGACCTGCGCGCGGCGCAGATGGTAGGCGAGCAGATCCTCGAGCGGGCTGAGATCGACATCGCCGGCGCGCGACCGCGGCGCGTCCCGGGGGTCGTCGATGGCGGCGCTGTCAGGCGCGGCGTCGATGCGCTCGGTCATGGGCGGCCGCCGCAGGTGGCTTGCGATCGGGGTCGGACCATCCTAGCTCTCCTCTCGGACGTCGCGGCGGGCGTCGGGCGCCATTGCGGAATGTTTCCTCGCACGGATTGTTCGAGGTCCAATTGTTCGTGCTACAAACAGTATAGCGGAAAGATTACGAGCCATGCATCCCCCGAACACCGGACTGTAGAGCGCGTGAGCGGCGACATCCCGAAGAGCGGTGCCCGGAAGAGCCACAGGGTCGAGCTGCGCAACGCCGGCGTGACCCTGGAGGTCGAGCCGGGGCAGACGATCCTCGGCGCGGCCACCGCGGCGGGCCTGCCCTACCCCCATAGCTGCCGTGCGGGCAATTGCGGCACCTGCCGGAGCGACCTGATCGAGGGCGAGGTCGAGCTCGAGCACCATTCGCGCTACGCCCTCCACCCGCACGAGCGCGCCGTCGGGGCGATCCTCGCCTGCCGCGCGCATCCGAAGACCGACTGCGTCGTGGAATGGCTGGGGCCCGAGATGCCGCCCGCCTTCGAGCCGCGACGCGCGCAGGCGACGATCACGGCGGCGGAGGATCTGGCGCCCTCGATGCGGCGGCTGCGCGTGGCGGCACACGGCGCGCGACCCTTCGACTTCGCCGCGGGACAGTATGCGCGGCTGACCTTCCCGGGGCTGCCGGAGCGCGACTTCTCGATCGCCAGCCGGCCGGACGAGCCGCATCTCGACTTCCTGGTCAAGCGCGAGGCCGGTGGGGCGGTTTCGGAATACGTGTTCGAGGCCGAGCCGGGCGACGACGTCGAGGTCGAGGGCCCGTTCGGCGATACCTGGCTGCGCACCCACCACCGCGGCCCGATCCTGGCGGTCGCGGGCGGCTCGGGTATCGGGCAGGTGCTGTCGATCGTGGCCACGGCGGTCGAGCTCGGACTGCCGCAGCCGATCCACCTCTATTTCGGCGTGCGCGGCCCCGAGGACACGGTGCTGACCGACGAGTTGGATGCCCTGGCCGCGCGCAAGGGCAACATGACCGTGGAGATCGTGCTCTCGGAGCCCGGGAGCGACACGGCGCACCGCCACGGCATGGTCCACGAGGCCGTGGCCGCGGACTTCGACGATCTGGAGGGGTTCAAGGCCTACATGGCCGGGCCGCCGCCGATGATCGAGGCGGCGATCGACGTCATACGCGCGCGGCGCCTGCGCCGCCAGGACCTGCACGCCGACCCGTTCTACCGCATGGACGAGAACGAGCAGCGGCGGGCGGCAAAGGGGCTCTGAGACAGCGGTTTGTCGGCGCCTGCCCGCAGGGATAGGATCGCCGGACGGGAAAAGGAGCGACGCGAGATGCCCAACGAGATCCTGAAGCCCGAGATGCAGGGCTATTACGACGAGATCGGCGGCAAGAACCTGGCGCCGCTGTGGGAGGTTCTGCACAGCATCGTCAAGAAGGAGCCCGAGAGCGAGGCGCTGCCCGCGCTGTGGCGCTACGCCGAGGTGCGGCCGCACATCATGGAGGCGGGCGAGATCATCACCGCCAAGGAGGCCGAGCGCCGCGTGCTGGTGCTGGAGAACCCGGGGCTGCGCGGCAAGTCGCGCATCACCCAGTCGCTCTATGCCGGGCTGCAGCTGGTCAAGCCGGGCGAGATCGCGCCCAGCCACCGGCACACCGCGGCGGCGCTGCGCTTCATCGTCGAGGGCAACGGCGCCTATACGGCGGTCGACGGCGAGAAGACGATCATGCACGAGGGCGATTTCGTGATCACGCCGTCCTGGACTTGGCACGACCACGGCAACGACAGCGACGAGCCGATGGTGTGGCTCGACGGGCTGGACGTGCCGCTGGTCAACTTCCTCGACACCTCCTTCGCCGAGCCTTACGGCGCGGACGCCCAGCCGCTGAGCCGGCCCGAGGGCGACGCGCTGGCGCGCTACGGCTCCGGCCTGCTGCCCGAGGGCTACGAGCGCACGGCCAAGTACTCGCCGATCTTCAACTACCCCTACGCGCGCACGCGCGAGGCGCTCGAGACCATGCGCCGGGCCGAGGAGTGGGACCCGTGCCACGGGCTCAAGCTGACCTACGTCAACCCGGTGAACGGCGACTTCGCCATGCCCACCATCGCGACCTTCATGCAGCTCATGCCCGAGGGCTTCGCCGGCACGCCCTACCGCTCGACCGACGGCATGGTCTATTGCGTGGTCGAGGGCACCGGGCGCACCACGGTCGGCGACGAGACATTCGAGTGGGGTCCGCGCGACGTCTTCGTGGTGCCGAGCTGGACCCGCTACCGCCACGAAGTGGACGAGGACGCGGTGCTGTTCAGCTTCTCCGACCGGCCGGTTCAGGCCAAGCTGGGGCTGTGGCGCGAGCAGCGCGGCAACGAGCCGCCGACCGGACTGGGCTGAGCGGCAGACCGACCCGAAAGACGGCGCAGAGCACGCTTTCAAGGACCGATTCCAACCAGGGAGAGACGATCATGGCCAAGTTTCCGAAGCTGGGCGACAATACGACGGTTCCCGACATCCTCAAGATGAGCCCCGACGCGGGCGCGGCGCTGATGGAGGTGCACGAGGAGGTGATGCGCGCCGACTCGCCGCTGAGCCCGGGCGAGCGGGAGCTGATCGCCGCCTATGTCTCGGGCCTCAACGATTGCTCCTACTGCCACGGCGTCCACGCGCAGACGGCGGTGGCGTACGGCTTCGAGGAGACCGCGATCCGCAGCCTCTTCGACGACATCGACGTGGCCGACGTGCCGGACAAGATGAAGCCTTTGCTGCGCTACGCCCGCAAGCTGACCGAGAAGCCGTCGAGCGTCACCGACGCCGACGCCCAGGCCTGCTACGTCGCCGGGTGGAGCGAGAAGGCGCTGCACGACGCGATCATGGTGACCTGCACCTTCAACTTCATGAACCGGCTGCTCGAGGGCCACGGCGTGCACGGCCACGACAAGCTCTACCGCGAGCGCGGACCGATGCTGAAGGAGCACGGCTACCGGCCGCTGGTCCGGCTGCTAAAGCCGAAGGGACAGGCCGCGGAGTAGCGCCGGACCTCAGCCGGCCGGTGCCATGCGGCGCTCGAGCGCGCCGATCACCAGCGCGAGCAGCACGCTGGTGGCGCTGAGCGCGACCGTGACCCAAGGCGCGGCGCCCCAGCCGGCGGCGGCGACCACCGAGGTCACGGCGACCGGACCCAGGAGTTGGCCCAGCGCCGAGCCCTGCATGATCAGCCCGTTCGTGGTGCCGATCTGCGCCGGCGTGGGCGCGTGGACCGGCCCGGCGGACAGGACACTGGCCGGGAGCATGCCGCCCACGGCGGAGAACACCAGGCACAGGACGAGGCGCAGCCCGGGGTCGACCTCCGGGGCGTAGATCCCCAAGGTCGACGCACCCATGGTCGCGGCGGCGATGGCGACCAGCGGCCAGCGCGGCACGCCCGCGCGCAGCAGCCAGCCGGCGGTCAGGTTGCCCAGCACGTTGATGCCCAGCGCCAGCGCGGTGAACAGCGCCGCGGTGTCGTCGGCCATGCCCTGCCGCTCGATCAGGAAGGTGGGCAGGAACATCAGCACCGCCATGTAGTTGGCGGTGTAGGCACCGAAGCACAGCGCGAGGGTGACCGGTCCCGGCGCGGTCGCGGTCCGGCGCAGATTGGGCCAGAACTGCGAGAGGCGTGCGCCGAGGCTCTGGTCAGGCCGGGCGTCGCGCGGCGCCACCGCGAACAGCACCAGCGCCGCCGCGGCCAGGAGCACGCCGTTGACCAGCCACAGCCCGCGCCAGCCGACCTCGGCGATCAGCACCGGCGTCGCAAGCGTCATGATCGCGGCGCCCGCCGGCATGTAGGAGCCCCAGAAGCCGAAGGCCAGGCGCTGCTGCGGCCCGTGCGCCGCCTTGGCGAGCAGCGCGGGCCCGACCACCCACAGAGCGATCGCGCCCATGCCCTCGAACACGCGCGAGACCAGCAGCGCCGCGGCACCGTCCGCCGCCGCGCCCGCCGCGCTCGCGACGCCGCAGGCGGCGAGGCCGGCCACCGCCATGCGCCGGTGGCCGATGACGTCGGCCAGCGCGCCCAGCATCGAGCCCGCGGCCACACCCACGGCCTGGAACGCCGACACCACCCAGCCGGCCGTGACCAGCGAGATGGCCAGGTCGGCGCGGATCACCGGGATCGAGGCGGGCAGCTTGCCGACCTGGAACGCGCCGACCACCGCGGCGCCGACGACCATCCAGACCTGGAGCCAGTTGGTGGACGGATGGCCGGACGCCGTCACTCGGCCTCGACCGGGTTGACCAGGGTGCCGACGCCGTCGATCTCGACCTCGACCCTGTCGCCGGGCTTCATGAATACGGGCGGGTTGCGCTTGAAGCCGACGCCGCCCGGCGTTCCGGTGGAGATGACGTCGCCGGGCGCGAGATCGGTGAAGGTCGAGATGTAGTTGATCAGGAACGGGATGTCGAAGATCAGGTCCGACACCGGGGCGCGCTGCATCTCCTCGCCGTTGAGGCGGGTCACCAACGTCATCTTCGCGGGGTCGGGCACCTCGTCGCGGGTGACGATCCAGGGACCGAATCCGCCGGTGGCGGGGAAGTTCTTGCCCGGCGTGAACTGGTGGGTGTGGCTCTGCCAGTCCCTCACCGAGCCGTCGTTGTAGCAAGCGTAGCCTGCGATGTGGTCGAAGACGCGGTCCTTGGCGATATGGCGGCCGCCCTTGCCGATCACGACGGCAAGTTCGCCTTCGTAGTCGAAGCTGTCGGAGACGCGCGGCTTGATCAGCGGCTGGCCGTGTCCGACCTGGGTGTTGACGAATCGGGTGAACAGCGCCGGGTACTCGCTGTCGGTGCGGCCGGTCTCCTTGACGTGCATGGCGTAGTTGAGCCCGACCAGGATGATCTTGTCCGGGTTGGGGATCGGCGGCAGCAGCGTGACGTCGTCGAGCGCGAAATCGGCCCTCTTGCCCTCCGCCGCCTGTTCGACCTCGGCCAGCGCCGCGCCCTCGAGCACGTCGCGCAGCGTCGGATAGGTGGCGCCGAGCGCGGCTCCCACGTCGACGATGCCGCCGTCCACGACCACGCCATAGCTCGCGCGCCCGCCGGTGCGGAAGCTGGTGACCTTCATCGCATGTCCTTTCCGTTCGATAGGAGCGCCGCGTGAGCCGCTATCCGGTCAGTGGCTGGCGCCGGGGTCGATCCCCTCCTTGAGCACGAAGCGGCGGTCGCAATAGCCACACTCGACCCAGCCGTCGCCACCCAGGTTGAGCCAGACCTTGGGATGACCCAGCGCACCGCCGCCGCCGTCGCAGGCGACGCGGAGCGTTTCCACCTCGATCACCTCGGGCGGATCCGGCCGGTCGGGTGGCGTATGCAGGTCTTCGGACATGGCTCACCTTAATGACTGTCGGGCCGCCGCCTCTCGGCGGCGCGGCCGGCGTTGACCGCCGGAACGGGCGGATGATACGCAACAGTCCCTCCGGTTCAACCGCCGCGCTCGCATGGCCCGCAACCATCTGCGCAGGGCCGCGCGCGGCAGTCGGCCAGCGTGCTGGAAGCAAACCCCTCTTCCACCTAATATCAAAGCGATGCCCGCGTCGAACCCGATTTCGAATCCGCCGACGGCGACCTCCGCCGCCCCATTGCCGGACGCACTGCCCGAGTGCGCGGTGGAGGCCCGCGGGCTGGTCAAGACCTATCGCGCCCAGGGCAACGCTCCGGCCAATACCGCACTCAGGGGGATCGACCTCGCCATTCCGCGCGGCTCGCTGTTCGGCCTGCTGGGACCCAACGGCGCGGGCAAGTCGACCTTCATCAACATCCTGGCCGGGCTGGTCATGAAGACCGCCGGTACGGTCAAGGTGTGGGACGCCGACATCGACACCGACACGCGCCGCGCCCGCGCGGCCATCGGCGTGGTGCCGCAGGAGCTCAACCTCGACGCCTTCTTCACCCCGCGCGAGCTGCTCGACGTCCAGGCCGGTCTCTATGGCGTGCCGCCCGAGCAGCGGCGCACGATGGAGCTGCTCGAACTCCTCGGCCTCGACGACAAGGCGGATAGCTACGCGCGCAACCTGTCGGGCGGCATGCGGCGGCGGCTGATGGTCGCCAAGGCGATGGTCCACGACCCGCCGGTGCTGGTGCTGGACGAGCCGACGGCCGGTGTCGATGTCGAGCTGCGCCGCAGCCTGTGGGCGATGATCCGCGAGCTCAGCGGGCGGGGCACCACGGTGGTGCTGACCACGCACTACCTGGAGGAGGCCGAGATGCTGTGCGACCGCATCGCGATCATCAACCATGGCGACGTGATCGCGGTCGACCGCACCGAGGCGCTGGTGCGCCAGCTCGACCGCAAGGATTTGCGGCTGACGCTGGGTGAGAAGATCGAGGCGATCCCACCCGCGCTGACCGGCTTCGACGCCCGTCTCGAGGGCCAGCGGCAGCTGTGCATCACCTATCGGCCGTCGCAGACCCGGGTGCGCGACATCCTGCAGGCGGTGCGCGAGACGGGTCTGTCGATCATCGACCTGACCACCCACGAGGGTGACCTCGAGGACATCTTCCTCGAACTCACCCGGGCCGAACCCGAGGCCGCGCAATGAGGTCTGCCGCCGCGGTCGTGGCGCTGCTCGCGCTCGCCGCGTGCGCGCCCACCGTGGTCGAGCGGGGTGCGGAGGACACGACTCCGCGGATCGAGGAGACCTATCTGGTGGCCGGCGACGGCGCGACGCTGCCGCTGCGCCGCTGGCTGCCCGAGGGTGCGCCGCACGCGGTGATCCTGGCGCTGCACGGCATGAACGACTATGCCCACGCCTTCGCCCTCCCGGCGATCGACTGGCGGCGCGACGGCATCGCCGCCTACGCCTACGACCAGCGCGGCTTCGGCGGCGCGCTGCCGCGCGGCCGCTGGGCCGGCGTCGAGGCGATGACCGACGACCTGCGCGACGCACTCGCCGCGGTGCGCGCCGAACATCCGGGCGTGCCGGTCTACGTGCTGGGCGAGAGCATGGGCGGCGCGGTGGCGCTGGCGGCGCTCGACGACCCCGAAGGCTTGGATGCCGCCGGGCTGGTTCTGGTGGCGCCGGCGGTGTGGGGACGCGAAGCGATGCCCGCGTCCTACCGGGTCGGTCTGTTCCTCGCCGCGCACTCTGTGCCGTGGCTCGAGATCGGGTCTGCCCAGGTCGGACGCCGGCCGACCGACAATCTGTGGGTGCTGCGCGAGATGGCCCGGGACCCCGGCGTGCTCAAGGCGACCCGGATGGATGCGGTGTGGGGCGTGGTCAACCTGATGGACGCGGCGCTGGCGGGAGCCGACGACGCCGACCTGCCGGTGCTGGTGCTCTACGGCGAGAAGGACCGAATCATCCCGCGCGGGCCGACGCTCGAGCTGATCGACCGTCTGCCTGAGAAGCGAACCAGCGTCGCGCTCTACGAGAAGGGCTGGCACATGCTGCTGCGCGACCTGCAGGGCTGGCGCGTGACCGAGGATATCGCAGCCTGGATCGGAGCGCCCGCCGCGCCCCTGCCTTCGGGCGCCGATGCGCGTGATGTGCGCGCGCTGCTCGCCCAGGAGCCGGCGGCGATGGCTGCGGACTGACCCGGGTGGCGGGGCGGGCGCCGCTCTGCCACTATCGCGCCAACAATATTCACGGGGAGGACGGCATGCTGAGGACGACCATCGCGGGCAGCCTGCCCAAGCCGTCATGGCTGGCCGAGCCCGAGACGCTGTGGGCGCCGTGGCGGCTCGACGGCGACGAGCGGATCGTGGGCCAGCGCGACGCCGCGCTGATCTGGATCAAGGAGCAGGAGGACGCGGGCATCGACATCGTCACCGAGGGCGAGCAGTTCCGCATGCATTTCGTCCACGGCTTCCTCGAGCATGTCGAGGGAATCGACTGGCAGAAGAAGACCAAGATGGGCATCCGCGACAACCGCTACGTCGTCGACGTGCCCACGGTCACGGCGCCGGTGAAGCGCAAGCGCCCGGTCCACCGCGACGAGGTCGCCTACGCCCGGGCGCACACCGAGCATCCGGTCAAGTTCACCCTGCCCGGACCCATGACAATCTGCGACACCATCGCCGACGGCCATTACGGCAAGCGCGCCGACATGGCGATGGCCTTCGCCGGGCTTCTCAACGAGGAGGCGCGCGAGCTCGAGGCCGCGGGCGCCGACGTGATCCAGTTCGACGAGCCGGCCTTCAACGTGTTCATGGACGACGTCAAGGACTGGGGCATCGAGGCGCTGCACCGCGCCGTCGAGGGCCTGAGCTGCACCACCGCCGTGCACATCTGCTACGGCTACGGCATCGAGGCCAACATCAAGTGGAAGGAGAGCCTGGGCGGCGAGTGGCGCCAGTACGAGGAGATATTCCCTGCGCTCAACGCGAGCCGCATCGACCAGGTGAGCCTGGAGTGCGCCAACTCGCACGTGCCGATGGAGCTGATCGGGCTGCTCGAGGACAAGGACGTGCTGGTCGGCGCCATCGACGTCGCCTCCGCCGAGGTGGAGACGCCCGAGCAGGTGGCCGCCGTGATCAAGGACGCCACCGCCTTCGTGGATCCCGAGCGGCTGTACCCCTGCACCAACTGCGGCATGGCGCCGCTCGCGCGCGGCGTGGCGGCGGGCAAGCTCCGGGCGCTGGGCGCCGGCGCGGCGTTGGCGCGACAGCGGCTGTAAGCGGGGTTCGGTCCGACGGCATCGGCGCGCGGAGAGAATCCGGGCTACAGTCCCGCGCGCGACGCGAACAAGGAAGGTCTCATGCTACTCCATATCCTCCAGGCCCTGCACGCGCTGGGCGCCGTCCTGTGGGTGGGCGGCATGTTCTTCGTGCTGTTCGCGCTGCGCCCGGCGCTGCCGCAGCTCGAGCCGGCGACCGAGCGGCCGAAGCTGATGCGCCGGGTGGCGGGCCGGTTCTTTCCGATGGTCGCGCTGTCGATCATCGTCATCCTGATCACTGGCCACCTGTTGATCGAGTGGCGGTTCGGCGGCTTCGAGGGCCTGCCGCTCTACCTCCACCTGATGCTCAGCCTCGGCTGGGTGATGGTGCTCCTGTTCGCCTACCTGTTCCGCTGGCCCTGGGGCGCCTTCCGCCGCGCGGTCGACAGCGGCGACCTGCAGAGCGCGCCGCGCCACCTCGAGCGCATCCGGCATGTCATCCTGGTCAACCTCGTGCTGGGTATCGTGGTGTTCGTGATCGCGGTGACCGGGCGGTACTGGTGAGGGCTTCCGTCTCTGGAGGATGGCCGGCGCCGCACCGGTGACGCCTCGGACGAAACCGAACCCTACTGCGACATCTGCCGGCGCAGGTAGTTGAGCAGGTCGATCGAGGTGACCAGGCCGAGATACCGGTCGCCCTCGACCACCAGCGGGACGTAGCCCTCGTTGAGGATCGGCAGCAGCTCGCGCGGCTGGGCCTGGGCGGAGACCGTCTTGAGGTTGGTCGCCATCGCTTCGCGCACCGAGTGGGCGAACTCCTCCTCGTGGTCGAGCACCGCGAACAGGATGTCGGTCTCGTTGATCACGCCGACGACCCGCTCGCCCTCGAGCACGGGGAGCTGCGAGACGTCGTGCAGCTTCATCCGGGTATAGGCGGTGGTCAGGCTGTCGTCGGGGGTGACGGTGACGTCGGCGCGGTCGGCGTGGCGCCGGGCGATCAGATCGCGCAAATCGCCGTAGGTCTCGCGCTCGAGGAAGCCCTGATCGACCATCCAGTAGTCGTTATACATCTTGGACAGGTACTTCATGCCGCTGTCGCACACGAAGGTGACGACGCGCCTGGGCTCGGTCTGCTCGCGGCACCAGCGCAGCGCGCCGGCGATCAGCGTCCCGGTCGAGGAGCCCCCCATGATGCCCTCGCGCAGCAGCAGCTCGCGGGCGGCCTGCATGCTCTCGATATCGGGGATCATGTAGGTACGGTCGATCACGGCGAGGTCGCCGATGGGCGGCAGCTCGTCCTCGCCGATGCCCTCGACCAGCCATTGTCCGGCCTTGTCGAGCTCGCCGGTCTGGACGTAGGGGCCGACCACGGAGCCCTCGGGGTCGGCGAGCACGATTTCGACATGCGGCGCGGTGCGCTTCATGAAATGCCCGACGCCGGTGATGGTGCCCGCGGTGCCGATGCCGCAGACGACGGCGTCGAGGTCTTGGTCCATGTCCTCCCAGATCTCGGGGCCCGTGGTCTTCTCGTGCGCCTCGGCGTTGTGCGGGTTGCCGTGCTGGTGGATGAAGTAGGCGCCCGGCGTCTCCTCGGCGATGCGCCGCGCCATGTCCTGGTAGTTCTCCGGATGTCCGGGCGGCGCGTCGGCGCGAGTCACGTGGACCTCGGCGCCGAGCGCGCGCAGATGGTAGATCTTCTCGACGCTCATCTTGTCGGGGATGAAGATGATCACCCGGTAGCCCTTCTGCCGCCCGATCAGCGCCAGGCCGATGCCGGTGTTGCCCGAGGTCGCCTCGACGATGGTGCCGCCGGGCTTCAGGTGCCCCTCGCGCTCGGCGGCCTCGATCATGGTCACGGCGATGCGGTCCTTGACCGAGGCGCCGGGGTTCTGGCTTTCGAGCTTGACGAACAGCCGGCAGGGCCCGGTGTCAAGGTTGGGCAGCTCGACCAGGGGCGTGTTGCCGATCGTCTCCAGGATGCTGCCGTAGCGCGCCATCGCCTCGCTCCTCGTGCCGTTACGTTTGGCTTCGGTTTCGATGTGGGCCGCCGCCCACGCGCGCGGAACCACCGTCCCATTAGAGTCCATTCGCGGCGCGGGCGCGACCCGGGGCGACGCCCGTTGCGCACGAGGCGTCCCCTCCCTATGGTCCGCCCGACCCCGGACATCGGACCCCCATGACCGACCTCGCGCATATCCGCAACTTCGCGATCATCGCGCATATCGACCACGGCAAGTCGACGCTGGCCGACCGGCTGATCCAGGTCTGCGGCGGGCTGACCGACCGCGAGATGCGCGAGCAGGTGCTCGACAACATGGACCTCGAGCGCGAGCGCGGCATCACCATCAAGGCGCAGACCGTGCGGCTCGACTACCGCGCGCGCAACGGCGAGGACTACGTCCTCAACCTGATCGACACGCCGGGGCATGTCGACTTCTCCTACGAGGTCAGCCGCTCGCTCGCCGCGTGCGAGGGCTCGCTCCTGGTCGTCGACGCCTCGCAGGGCGTCGAGGCGCAGACGCTGGCGAACGTCTACCTCGCGGTCGAGAACGACCACGAGATCGTGCCGGTGCTCAACAAGGTCGACCTGCCTGCGGCCGAGCCCGAGCGGGTCAAGCAGCAGATCGAGGACGTCATCGGCATCGACGCCTCCGACGCGCTCGAGATTTCGGCCAAGACCGGGCTGGGCGTCGACGAGGTGCTGGAGGCGCTGGTCCACCGGCTGCCGCCGCCGCGCGGCGACGCCGCGGCACCGCTCAAGGCGCTGTTGGTCGACAGCTGGTACGACCCCTATCTGGGCGTGATCACGCTGGTGCGGGTCGACGACGGCGTGCTGCGCAAGGGCATGAAGATCAAGATGATGCGCACCGGCGCGGTGCATGAGGTCGAGCGCGTCGGCGTGTTCAGGCCCAAGCAGGAGACCGTGAAGGAGCTGGGCGCGGGCGAGGTCGGCTTCATCACCGCGGGCATCAAGGCGGTGGCCGACTGCCAGGTGGGCGACACGCTGACCGAGGACAAGCGGCCGACGGCCGCGCCGCACAAGGGCTTCAAGCCGTCGATCCCGGTTGTCTTCTGCGGCCTGTTCCCGGTCGATACCGCCGACTTCGAGGATCTGCGCGACAGCCTCTCGAAGCTGGCGCTCAACGACAGCTCGTTCGAGTACGAGACCGAGACCTCGGCGGCGCTGGGCTTCGGCTTCCGCTGCGGCTTCCTGGGCCTCCTGCACATGGAGATCGTGCTCGAGCGGCTGCAGCGCGAGTTTGGGCTCGAGCTGATCTCGACCGCGCCCTCGGTGGTCTACAAGGTGCACCTCAACGACGGCAAGGTAATCGAGCTGCACAACCCGGCCGACATGCCGGAGCAGGTCAGGATCGACCATATCGAGGAGCCGTGGATCACCGGCACGATCATGCTGCCCGACGACTATCTCGGCCCGGTGCTGGCGCTGTGCGAGGAGCGCCGGGGTGAGCAGAAGGAGCTGACCTATGTCGGCAGCCGGGCGATGGTGGTCTACCGGCTGCCGCTCAACGAGGTGGTCTACGACTTCTACGACCGGCTCAAGTCGGTCTCCCGCGGCTATGCCAGCTTCGACTACTCGATCGACGGCTACGCCCGCGGCGACCTGGTCAAGGTCCAGATTATGGTCAACGGCGAGCCGGTCGACGCGCTGGCGATGATCGTGCCGCGCTCGGCCGCCGAGAGCCGCGGGCGCCAGATCTGTCAACGGCTCAAGGACCTGATCCCGCGCCAGCTGTTCAAGATCCCGATCCAGGCGGCGATCGGCGCCAAGGTGGTGGCGCGCGAGACCATCCCGGCGCTGCGCAAGGACGTCACCGCCAAGTGCTACGGCGGCGACATCACGCGCAAGCGCAAGCTGCTCGAGAAGCAGAAGGCCGGCAAGAAGAAGATGCGCCAGTTCGGCAAGGTCGAGATCCCGCAGTCCGCCTTCATCGAGGCGCTTCGGATGGGCGACGACTGAGTGGCGGCTTCGACGGTCGTGCGGGCCGGTGCCGGAGGGAAGCGCCCCCGCGCTCCCCTTCAGTCAGACGCAAATCCTACTTGTCGATGAACCAGTAGCGGCGGCGCCGCTTGCGCGATCGGCACAGGACGAGCAGGGCGAGGGCGGGCACCAGCAGCAGCAGCCACGCCGGCCAGCTGAGGACCGGCACGACCCAGCCGTCCCAGACCGCCGGCCAGTCGAGGTGGCGCTGCACCAGTACCTGGAAGCCGTTGAGCGACGCCGCGTCCAGCTGGAACCACAACTCGCCGCCGGTGCGCAGACGGAGCGAGCCGGTCGCAGACCACAACCACAGCTCCCAGCCCACCACGGCCGCCGCGGCCAGGAGCAGGAGCAGTCCGACAATCCTGCAGACGATCATGCCACCCCGCGTTTGACACGCGCAGCTTACCAGCGCGCGCCCGCGCGGCAAGGCCCCGCTCATTCACGCGGACACACGAAGCGGGTAACGGCCCCACCAATGACAGGTGGCACAGCGGGTTGAGCGCCCCGATTGACGCATGAGCGGGCGGTCAAATCGCTGCCGATGCGCCTAAAGTATCCTGTGTGTTGCCGGTGTCGCCCCGTTTCACCAGAAAGGTCCCAGAGAACAGGCGGGTGGCGGATGGGGTGGGATTCGAACCCACGATAGGGGGTCACCCTATACACGCGTTCCAGGCGTGCGCCTTAAACCACTCGGCCACCCATCCGCAGGGTGCGGAAACTAGCAAAGACCCGCTCGCGAAGCCAAGCGGCGCCGCGGCCCGGCGTGCGCTGCGGTTGATCTTCGCGCCCGCCGCAATATGTGTTGCCAATGACCGGGCGGCACAACCCCGTGCGACGGGCGCGCCTGCCGCGAACCCCGACCCAAAGTGCCCGTATGCCATGGCCAGACGCGTCGTCGTCGTACGCCTCGCTATCGTTCTTGTCGGACTTGCCGCCGTACTGGCCGGCATTTTCGCCTGGAAGTACGGCGCCGGCTCGCAGCAAGCGGGACCCGGTGCAGGATCGCAGACCGCCACCGTGGCCGCCGCCGAGGTATCGACCGCGCGCTGGCAGCGTAAGCTGGACGCGGTCGGCAGCGTCAGTGCGATCAACGGCATCGATATCAGCCCCGAGATCGCCGGCATCGTTGCGGCAATTCGATTCCGCTCGGGCTCGCGCGCGGGAGCGGACGAGCTGTTGGTCGAGTTGGACGACAGCGTCGATCAGGCGGAACTCGCCGAGCTGAAGGCCGCGTTGCAATTGGCAAAGCAAGACTTCGCCCGCACCGAAGCGCTGCTTGCCGATGGGACCGCACCGCCCTCGCGCTACGACGAGGCCAAGGCCGAGCTCGATCGGGCCCGGGCACGGGTGCGGGCCAAGCAGGCCGTGATCGACAAGATGCACATCCGCGCGCCCTTCGCCGGCACGCTCGGCATTCGCCAGGTCGACGTCGGCGAGTACGTCCAGCCGGGTACGCCGCTGGTCGCGCTGCGTACCCTTGACCCGGTCCATGTCGACTTTTCGCTGCCCGAGCAGCACGTCGCGGCCGTGGCCGAGGGTCAGTCGATCGAGCTGCGCGTCCGCGCCTATCCGGGCCGCGCCTTCGAGGGCGAGATCACCGCGATCGACCGCGGCGTCGACCGAGGCACCCGAACCTTCGACCTGCAGGCGACGGTGCCCAACCCCGGCGGGATGCTGCGCCCGGGCATGTTCGCCGAGGTGACGGTGCTGCTACCCGAGCGCGAGCAGTTGCTGACCCTGCCGCGCACCGCGATCAGCTACGCGCCCTATGGCGACAGCGTGTTCGTCATCCAGGACAGCGACGACGGCACGCTCACCGTGCAGCGCCGGCAGATCACGACCGGTGAGACGCGCCGCGGCGAGGTCGAGGTCGTCGAAGGGCTGAAGGCCGGCGAGCGCGTGGTCGAAGCCGGCCATCAGAAATTGCGCAACGGCCAGCGCATCACGATCGACAACGCAGTCGCGCTCGACCCCGGCACGGCGGTGGAGTGATGAGCTTCACCGACGTCTTCGTGCGCCGGCCGGTGCTGGCCTCGGTGGTCAGCCTTCTGATTCTGGTACTCGGATTGCGCGCCATCACAGCGCTGGAAGTGCGCGAGTACCCGGAGACCGAGAACACGGTGGTGACGGTGACCACGGCCTATCCCGGCGCCAGCGCCGAGTTGGTAGAGAGCTTTATCACCACGCCGCTGCAGCGGGCCATCGCCGAGGCCGAAGGCATCGACTACCTCACGGCGCGCTCGCAGCGTGGCCGGTCGGTGATCGAGGCGCATATGGAGCTGGACTACGACGCCAACGCCGCGGTGTCGGAGATCCAGGCCAAGGTCGCCAGCCAGCGCCGGCTGTTGCCGGAAGCGGCCGAGGATCCGGTGATCGACGCCACAACCGGGCAACAGACGGCGCTCATGTATCTGGCGTTTTTCTCGCCGCGCATGACGCCGCCGCAGATCGCCGACTACCTGTCGCGGGCAGTGCAGCCGCGGCTGCAGTCGGTGCCGGGAGTGGCGCGGGCGGAGATTTTGGGTAACCGCTCCTTCGCCATGCGCGTCTGGCTCGACCCGCAGCGGATGGCGGCGCTGGGCGTGACTGAGGGCGATGTGCGCGCGGCGCTCGAGCGCAATAACGTCCTGGCCGGTGCCGGGCAGGCCAAGGGCGCCTACGTCGCCATCGACCTGGACGTGACCACCGACGCGGCCACGGTCGAGGACTTCCGCGACCTGGTGATCCGACGGTCGGAGGACCGCCTGGTGCGGCTCGAGGACGTGGCGCGACCATCGCTGGGCGCGGAGACCTACAACTCTACGAGCTGGTATCGCGACAAGACGGCTGTCTATATCGCGGTCGAGCCGACGCCGGGGGCCAACCCGCTGACGGTGGCTCAACGCGTGCGCGACCGGCTGCCGGACATCCGCGGCCAGCTTCCCGAAGGACTGAGCGTCGCGGTGCCCTACGACGCCTCGGTGTTCATCGAGGACTCGATCGAGGAGGTGTTCCGCACGCTGGGCGAAGCGGTGCTCATCGTGCTTGCCGTCGTGCTGCTCGCACTGGGCTCGGCGCGCGCGGCGATTGTGCCGGGCGTTGCAGTGCCGCTGTCGCTGGTCGGCGGCGCGTTCCTGATGCTGATGATGGGCTTCTCGGTCAATCTGCTGACCCTGCTGGCACTGGTCCTGGCAATCGGGCTGGTGGTCGACGACGCCATCGTGGTGGTCGAGAACGTCCACCGGCATGTCGAGCAGGGCAAGAGCCGGCGGCAGGCGGCGCTCGACGGCGCGCGCGAGCTCGGCCTGCCGATCGTGGCGATGACCACGACGCTGGTCGCGGTCTACGCACCGATCGGCTTCATGGGCGGGCTGATCGGCACCCTGTTCACCGAGTTCGCCTTCGCTTTGGCGGGCGCGGTGGTGATCTCGGGCGTGGTGGCGCTGACGCTCTCCCCGATGCTCTCGGGGGCCGTGCTCCGATCGGGATCGCCCGGGCGGATGGAGCGCGCGGTCAATGGCTTCTTCGACCGCTTGGCGGTCGGCTACAAGCGCTCGCTGCACTCGACGCTCGACACCGTCTGGGTGGTGGTGGTGTTCGCCGCGGTGGTGCTGGTCAGCAACTATTTCCTGTTCACCACCGCCAAGTCCGAGCTGGCGCCGACGGAGGATCAGGGCATCCTGTTCTTCTCCGGCACTGCGCCGCAAACCGCGACCATCGAGTACGACGAGGCCTATGCCGCGCGCATGGTCGAACAGTTCGAGACCATCCCCGAATATGACGAAGCCTTCCTGCTGTTGGGCCAAGGCGGCGACCCGTCGCAGGTCTTCGGCGGCTTCAAGATGACGCCGGCGGCTGTCCGCGCGGAGAAAGGGCAGCGCTCCCAGTTCGCGGTGATGCCGGAGCTGCAGCGCAAGATGCACGATATCGCCGGACTGGATATCGCAGTGTTTCCGCGCCCCAGCCTGCCGGGCTCGGGCGGGGGCTTCCCGATCCAGTTCGTGATCACCGGTCCGTCGGACCACGCCGCCCTGATCGAGGCGGCCGACCGCCTGATCGCCAACGCCCGGGGCAGTGGCCGGTTCGCCTTCCTCAACAAGTCGGTCGAGCTGTCGCGGCCGCTCGTCACCGTCCATGTCGATCGCGACCGTGCCGGCGCCTTGGGCATCGACATGGCGGAGGTGGGCGGTACGCTGGCCACGATGCTTGGCGGCAACGATGTCAATCGGTTCAGCCTGGAGGGACGCTCCTACCGCGTCATCCCCCAGGCCGCACGCGAGCACCGGCTGACGCCCGACCGCCTGGCCGACTACTATGTCCGCGCGGGCGGCGGCGAGCTGGTGCCGCTCTCCGCCCTTATCTCGCTCGAGCGCTCGGTCGAGCCCAGCCAACGGACGCGCTTCCAACAGCTCAACGCGGTCACGGTCCAGGGCGTGCCGGCGCCGGGCACCTCGATGGGCGAGGCGCTGGGCTACCTGGAGGAACGCGCGGCGGCGCTACTGCCTACGGAGATGGGCCACGACTATGCCGGCCTGTCGCGGCAGTTCGCGACGCAGGGTTCGGCGCTGGTACTAACCTTTTTCCTGGCGCTGTTGGTGATCTACCTGGTGCTGGCAGCCCAGTTCGAGAGTTGGCGCGACCCGCTGATCATCCTGGTTTCGGTGCCCCTGTCCATCGCCGGGGCGCTGGCTTTCATCACGCTCGGCTTCGCGTCGCTCAACATCTACACCCAGGTCGGGCTGATCACGCTCATCGGCCTGATCGCCAAGAACGGCATCCTGATCGTCGAGTTCGCCAACCGGCTGCAGGCCCGCGACGGGCTCGACCGCCGCACCGCGGTCGAGGAGGCCGCGGCGATCCGGCTCCGGCCGGTGCTGATGACCACGGCGGCCATGGTGATGGCGATGGTCCCACTCCTGCTGGCATCGGGTCCCGGGGCGGTCAGCCGGTTCCAGATCGGCCTCGTGATCGCCGGCGGGCTGGGGATCGGAACCCTGTTCACGCTCTACGTGGTGCCGGCGGTCTATCTCGTCCTCGCGCGCCGGCACGGGGAGGAGGCAGAAGGCGAGGAATCCCGCGGCGCCGGCGAGGGTCGGACTGGCTAGGTCTCCCTTTGCGGCGGTCGCGCGCAGGGTTAGCCTCGTAGCGGAGCCAAGCCCCGAGGAGAGAGCTCGCAATGTCCGACATGTTCGCCGATCGTGCCCAGGCCGGCCGCCGGCTGGCGGCACGGCTCGAAGGGCGCTTCGACGCGACGCCTGTGGTGCTGGCGCTGCCGCGCGGCGGATTGCCGGTGGCGGCGGAGGTGGCGCGGACGCTTGGCGCGCCGCTCGACCTTATGCTGGTCCGCAAGCTGGGCGCACCGGGACAGCCCGAGCTGGCGATGGGCGCGCTGGCCGACGGCGACCCGCCGGTGCGCGTGATCAACGAGGACGTGCGCCGGCACCTGGGCGTCACCGAGGCGCAGATCGAGGAGGTCGAGGCGCGCGAGGCGGAGACCCTCACCGCGCGCCGGCGCGCCTATCTGGAGGATCGCGCCCGGGTGCCGCTGGAGGGGCGGCACGTGATCGTCGTCGACGACGGCATCGCCACCGGCGCCACGGCGCGGGCCGCGATCCGCGCGGCGCGCGCGGCCGGGGCGGCGTCGGTGACCGTGGCGACGCCGGTCGCGCCGCCCGATACCGTGGCCGCGCTGCGCGAGGAGGCGGACGAGGTGATCGCGGTGCGCACGCCCGAGTCGTTCATGGGCATCTCCCAGTTCTACCTGGACTTCCATCAGCTCGACGACGAGGAGGTCAAGGCGACGCTCCGCGCCTTCCCCGCCGGGCCGTAACCGCAGGCGCGCAGGATTTCCATCATATGGGCGGGCGGCGGCGCCTCGGCCTCGACCGGCGGTTTCTCCCGGTAGAGCGGCACGACCACGCGGCGGGCATGCAGCGTCATCGGCCCTCCGCCCCGTCCGTAGACCGGGTCGCCGCTCACCGGGCACCCCAGTGCGGCCAGGTGGACGCGAATCTGGTGGGTGCGCCCGGTGCGCGGGTGCAGCTCGAGCCATGCACGGCCGCTGACGGCGCGGCCGAGAACGCGGTAGTCGGTAATCGCCGGCCGCCCGCCCTCGCCCGCGACCATGCGCCAGCCTTCGGTGCGGCTGGAAACCTTGCGCAGCGGCACGTCGATCGTCCCGGCGTCGTCCGGCGGCGCACCCTCGACCACGGCCCAGTAGGTCTTCTCGACCAGTCCTTCCGAGAACAGCCGGCCCAGCCGCCGCAGCGCCTTGCGGTGGCGGCCGAGCACGAGGCAGCCCGAGGTGTCGCGGTCGAGCCGGTGGGCCAGCGCCGGCGGGTGCGGCCAGCCGAAGCGCAGCGCGTCGAAATGGGCCTCCAGGCAGTCGCCGCCGCCCGGACCGGCGTGGACCGGAATGCCCGCGGGCTTGTCGACGATCAGCATCGTGCCGTCGCGGTAGAGCAGCCGTGCCTGCAGCTCTTCGGGGGTGATCGCGGGGGCCGTCATGGGCGCAGGATCGCCCTTCGGGCCCGCCGCGTCCAGGTGCCGCGCCTCACTCCGCGCGCTTGGGGTTGGGACCCGCGAGGACCGGCAGGTACAGCACCACGAACAGGCCGAAGCCCGCGACCCAGGCCGCGCCGGCCCAGCGCAGCGTGTCCCAGGGCAACAGGTCGAGCGCGGTCAGCACGCGCAGCACGGCGGCCAGCGCGACCAGCGCGTAGATCGCGATCGTGCCCGGCCCGGCGGTCAGCGGCCGGCCGGTGTGGCCAAGGCTGGCACGGGTCATGACGGCAGCGATCATCATCGCCATGCCGCCGGCGGTCAGCGCGTGGATGCCGGCGGTCGGCGGGATCGCGCCGGTCCAGTGCGCCGCGGCGGTCATCCCAAGCCCGAGCGGCAGCCACAGATAGGCGAGGTGCAGGACGGTCACCAGCGGCTCGGCCGCGGTGCGATGGCCGCGCCAGCGCCCGAGTCGGGCCGCGAGACCGAGCGCGGCGACCGCCGCCAGGACGCCGGAGAGGTCGCTGTCGGGCGAGGCGACCCAGGACACGCCCCAGGCCACGGTCGTGACCATGGCCACCTTGTCGACGATGGAGAAGGCGCCGGGAACCTCGGTCTCGCCGCGCTTGACCAGCCAGTTGCGGGTGAAGCTGGGCGTGATCCGGCCGCCGATCAGCGCGACCAGCAGCACCATCACCGCGATACCCAGGTGCCAGCCCAGCGCGGCGGTAGCGGCGAGGCCCAGCGCCTCGGCGTGCATCAGCGCATTGCCGGCGAGCAGCAGCGAGAGCGCCGCCGCCATCGGCGCGTTGCGCCAGTTCCTGCCCGCCGCAATCTCGCGCGCGACCACGGCGAGCAACACCGCCTGGAAGCCGACGTCGAGCGCGGCGGCGACCCATGGGCCGACCAACGCCGAGACCGCCACGGCGATACGGGCGGCCACGAACAGGACGACGAGTCCGAGCAGGCCCCAGCCGTCGAGCGGCATACGCCCGGTCCAGTTGGGGATGGCGGTGAGCAGGAAGCCGGTGACCGCCGCGCCGATGAAGCCGTAGAGCATCTCGTGCGTATGCCAGGTCAGCGGGTCGAAGGCGGAGGGCAGGACGAACCCGCCCTCGAGCGAGCCGACCCAGGCGGCCAGCGCCACCACGGCCCACAGCCCGGCGAGCAGGAAGAAGGGGCGAAAGCCTTGCTTGAGGATCGCCGGCCCGGCCCACGGCCGGTGGCGGGGGATCGGGGTGTGTCCGGGAATGCGGCTCATGCCTGGCCCTCCCGCGCCGCGTTCAGGCGCCGTAGCAATGTATCAATGTCGATCGCGTGCTCGCGCGCCGCTTCCTCGAGCGTCATCAGCCCGGCCATCGGGCAGCCGGGACAGTACATCCGCATCAGCAGGAACTCGCGCAGCACGGTACCGCCGGCGTTCATCACCTCGGCGACGATATCGTCTGGACCGTAGGCCCTCGCGGCCATGGTTGCCTCCGCACCGGTCGATCCGAAAGCGTCATCCATACGCGGGATCCGTCGGGCCGTCTTTGTCGGCGCGCAAACAAAGCGCAATCACTCGTCAGGGCAGGGAGACGGCGGGTCCTCGGCGATCATCACCATGGCATGCGGCTGGCGAACCACGACGCGCCGGCGGCCCAGCGACAGATAGCCCTGGTCCTCCCACCTGGACAGGGTCCGGCTGACGGTGGCGAGGGTGGTCCCGGCGTACTCGGCCAGATCCTGGCGCGACAGCGGCATGTCGATCAGTACCCCGTCGGCGGTGCGCCGGCCCGACTGGGCGGCGAGGCGGACGACGGCACGCGCGATGCGGCGGTCGACCCGCTCGTGCGCCGCCTCGTTGAGCCGCTGCTGCACCTCGTCGAGACGGCCCGCCATCACGCGCATCACGTTCAGGACGAACTCGGGCACCTCTCCGGCGAGGCGCCGGATCTGGTCGCGCGACCAGGCGAGCGCCCAGGTGTCCTCGACCGCCGTCGCCGTCGCCGGGTAGCGCAGCCCGCCGCACACCGCGACGCAGCCGGCGCTCTCGCCCGGACCCAGATAGCGCACGGTGGTCCGATGCCCCTCGGGCGTGACCTTGGTGACGCGCAGCCGGCCGCTGATCAGGAGCAGGAGCTCGGTGGCGTCCCGGTCCTGCTCGAAGGCGTCGGCGCCGGCCTCGATCCGCTTCATGTGCGCATGGTCTAGCAGCCGGCGGCTGGCCGCGTCGCTCAGATTGCCGAACGCCTCGGTGCTCGCGACCGCCGCGGGATCGATGTCGTGCGAGGATCCGCTCATCGCCCTCTCTACCCCGAAGGTGCGGAGCCGAGCCCCGCCCGGCATCCTATCCCAACGAGATGACCTCCGGTATCCGCGACCTCTGCGGGCCGACGCCGTGCTCCGGCTTGCATGGGCGCGCCGCGCCGGTTTCTCTTGTCGGGACACATAACCTGTACGGGGAGACCGGAGAATGCCTGTGATTCGCGTCGAGGTACCGCGCGGCGTTGCGATCGAGGTCCAGCAGCGCCTGCGGCAGGAGGTCAAGGCTGCGGTGCTGCGGACCCTCGCCCCCAAGGAGGCGAAATACGACTACGTAGCGGTGCGCGAAGTTGTCGGCGAAATCGGCGACGGGGTGCCTCTGGTCACGGTCGACCTGCGCCCGGGCCGGGAGCCCGAACGCAAGAAGGCGCTGGTCGACGCCATCGCCGACGTGCTCGACCGTGAGCTCGGCGTCGATCCGGCCGACGTCTATGTGCTGTTCCGCGAGAACCCGGCCGAGAACCATTACACCGGCGGCGAGCCCTTGCCCGACTGGATTCCGGCGGACCGATGAGCCCTATTCCGCGCCCAGCGCCAGGTCCGAGACGAAGGCGTTGGTCTTGCGCTCCTGGCCGAAGGTCGACATCGGGCCGTGGCCGGGGATGAAGGCGACGTCCTCGCCCAGCGGCCAGAGCTTGCGGGTGATCGAGGCGATCAGGTCGGCGTGGTTGCCGCGCGGGAAGTCGGTGCGGCCGATCGAACCCTGGAACAGCACGTCGCCGACGATGGCGAGGCGCGCGTCGCGGTGAAAGAAGATCACGTGGCCCGGCGTGTGGCCGGGGCAGTGGATCACCTCGAACGCCTGCTCGCCCACCGTCACGGTGTCGCCGTCGGCCAACCAGCGGTCGGGCGTGAAGGGCCGGCCGGCGCCGCCCATGCCGAACTGACGGCCCTGCTCCTCGAGCATGTCGATCCAGAACCTGTCGTCTTCGTGCGGACCCTCGACGGGCAGCGAATGGCGCTCGGCGAACTCGGCCACGCCGGCGCAGTGGTCGAGGTGCCCGTGCGTGACCAACACCTTCTCGAGCGTGCACCCGGTCTGCGCCACCGCCTCGTCGACGCGGTCGAGATCGCCGCCGGGATCGACCACGGCACCCTTGTTGGTGGCGCGGCACCAGACGATCGAGCAGTTCTGCTGGAACGGCGTCACCGGAACGATGGCGGCCTTGATCGGCGGCTCCATGGACCCTCCGCTGGACTCGGGTTGAGCCTCCGTTATAGCGGTTGGGGGCGGCACGGCCAAAGGGGCCGGCCGCGAGGTTCTGTCGCGCCGCCCGGAGCGCTATGCTCGGCCGCCAGTTCAGACGCCCCGCCAACCGATTCGGTGCCCATGCCTCCACGCCCGCGACCCCTTCCACTGCGAGCCCTGGCGCGCCGGCTGGCCGGGCCGGCGCGATGGGCGGCGCGCAACGCCAAGCTGCTGGTGACGCTGCCCGCGGCGGCGGCGGTGGCGGCGCTGGGCCTGACCCGGCCGGGCATCCTGGGCGACTGGGCGGGGGCGGCGACCGACACCGTGTTCCGGTCGATCGACTGGTTCTTCCTGTCGCTGACCACGGGGCTGCTGGTGCTGTGTGTCTGGCTCGCGCTGGGCCGCTACGGCAGCGTGCGGCTGGGCCGGCCCGACGAGCCGCCCGAGTTCTCGACGCCGTCATGGCTGTCGATGCTGTTCGCCGCGGGCATGGGCTCGGGCCTGCTCTACTGGGGCGTGGCCGAGCCGGTGATGCACTATGCCGCCGCGCCGGGGGTCGAGCGCGACTCGACCGAGGCGGCGCGCCACGCCATCACCCTGAGCCTGTTCCACTGGGGCCTGCACGGCTGGGCGATCTTCTGCATGGCCGGCCTCTCGCTGGCCTATTTCGGCTTCCGGCGGCAGACCAGCTACCTGCCCGGGTCGTGCATGCGCAGCGCGCTCACCGGCTGGTGGGTTCGGCCGGTGAGCTGGTCCGCCGACCTGGCCGCCATCGTCGCGGTGGTGCTCGGCGTCGGCGGCTCGCTGGCGATGGGTGTGTCGCAGCTCGAGCGGGGCATGCGGCTGGTGGTCGACCTGGACATGGGCACGGGCGAGCTGTCGGCGGCGATCTTCGTGGTCCTGCTGCTCGCCTATCTGCCGCCGCTGGCAATGCCGCTGGACAAGGGCATCATGTGGATCTCCAACGCCAATATCCTGCTCGCCTTCGTGGTGCTCGGCTACGTCCTGCTGGCCGGGCCGACGGCCTTTTTGGCACGCAACCTGATGACCTCGATCGGCGACTACGCAACCCGGATCGTGCCGCTGAGCTTCGAGCTGTTCCCGTTCGAGCCGGGAGCGGCAACGGCCTGGCTGCGCTCGTGGACGCTGACCTACTTCGTCTGGGTCATCGCCTGGGCACCCTTCGTCGGCATCTTCATCGCACGCATCAGCCGCGGGCGCACGATCCGCGAGTTCGTCGCCGGAGTGATCCTGGTGCCCAGCGCCTTCTCTATCCTGTGGTTCACGGTGTTCGGCGGCACGGCGCTGTACGAGGAACGCTTCGGCTTCCCGGGGCTGGTCAGCCATGTCCGGCACGACGTCAGCACGGCACTGTTCGCTTTGTTCGAGCGTCTGCCCAATGTCGAGATCCTGAGCTCCGGTGCGATCCTGCTGTCCTTCATATTCCTGGTGACCTCGGTGATTTCGGCTGCCTTTGTGCTGGGTATGCTGTCGGAGCACGGCTCGCTCAACCCATCGTCGTGGATCAAGATCGCCTGGGGCGTGCTCCTGGCACTGGTCGGCGGAGCGATGATGCTGTCGGGCGACATCCAGGCGGTGCGCAGCATCACCATCGTGGGTGCCATCCCGTTCGCCTTCATCCTGATGTTGCAGGCGGTGGCGCTGATCAACGCATTGGCACGCGACAGCAAGCCCGTGGCCGACCCGGTCGCGGCGGCGGAGGCAGCGGCCGAGGAGCCCGCAATCCGGCACGGAGAGGGCTGAGCGATGCGGCCGCGCACTTTCGCCGTCCTGCTCGCCGCGCTGCTGGCGGCCGCTTGTGCCCGGGTCGACACCTACCGGGTGGGTGTCCCGGAAACCACGCCCCGCGCGGCAATGGCGGAGATGGTGGCCGCCGCGCTACGCGCCGCCGGCGTACGCGTGGTACCCGTACCGTGCGGCGCGCTGCGGCCTTGCGTGCAGATGCTGAGGACCGGCGAGATCGACCTGCTGCCGGCTTTCACCGGCGACGCCACGGCGCTTGCCGCGCCCATCGGCGCGCCCGAGGATGGCACGGGGCCCCAGCGGGCGCTCGCGGCCTTCGCCCGCCTCGACCTAGAGGTGGTGGCGGATCTGGGCTTCGAGGCCCCGTATGTGGTCGCGGTGACGCCCGAGTATGCAGAGCGCCACGGCCTGGCCGCGATCGAGGACCTGGCAAAGATCGGCGACGGCGTGACCATGGCCGTGCCCGAGGGCTACGCCGCACGTCCGCGCGACGGGCTGGCGGCGCTTCTGCGCCGCCATGGCATAGCCACGGCCCCCGGCGGTGTGCTGACGACCGACGGCCCCGCCGGTCGGGTGGCCGCGCTGCGCGAGGGCCGGGCACAGGCCGCGGTGCTGCACGATTTGGGCCAGGACTTCGCGGCGCAGGGACTGACCCCGCTGGCCGACACGCTGGCCTTCTTCCCGCGCTACCGCGCCGTCGCCCTCGCTGGGCCGTCGGCCGGGGGCGCGTTGGACTCGCTGCGCCAGGCCATCGGGCCGCTGGCGGCGGAGTTGGAGGCCGGGGACGTCGCGACGATCCTGCGCCAGGTCGAGGTGCGCGGCTGGTCGATCGCCGAAGCGGCGCGGCGCGTGCTTGCGCAGAAGGGCATCGGCACCCGCGAGGCGCCGGGCCCTGACGGACCTGCGACGACGCTCGGCTACGACCCGCTGGACGCGTTGGGACCGGCGATCGAGGTCGCGAGCCGTACGGTATCGGGGGCGTTTCCCGACCGGCCGGTCGAGCCGCTGGCGACCTTCGACCCCTTCGGCAGCCTGCGTGCCGGCCGCGCCGACCTGGCGGTGGTCGACGCCGGCCGCTTCTTCTTGCCCGAGCAGCCGGAACGGTTCGCGCGGTTGGACGAGAGGGCCGAAGCGGTGGCGGTACTGGGCCAGCGCTACCTGGTGGCGCTGCGCCGCCTGCCCCTGACCACGACGCGCGATCCGCTGCGAGGTTCGGTAGGGCTGCCGCCCGAGCCGACCACGGCGGCACGCGCCGGCACCGTGATCCTGGCGGCGCGGGAGCGCGAACCGTCGTTGCACACCGGTCGCGACGAGCTGATTGCGGCGCTGCGGGCGGGCGAGATCGACACGGCGGTCCTGCTGGTGACGCCGGAGGGACTGGCCGAAACCCTTGCCGAGGGCGGGCTGGCGGTGCGCGGCCTGGCGCGGTGGATCGCGCACTACCCTCTGGTCTTCAACGAGGCCCGGCTGCCGCCAACGACCTTCGTGGGGCAGCGCGAGGCGATGGACACGCTGTCGGTGCAGATCCTGCTTGCCGGACCGGCGCCGCAGGAGCCGTACTCGCTGCGCGCCGGCGGGCCGGCGGGCGCCGGTCTGGTCGAGGGCCAGCCGCTGACCATTGCGGAGGCCGAGGCGCTGCTGCGCGCGGCGCCGGCGGCGGAACTGCCCGACCCGCTCGTGCCGGCGGTCTGGGAGCGGACGCCCGCCCGCCGGGGGGAGGACGTCGCAGCGCGCCGCGACGTCGCCGATACGGTGGCTAACGTGCTGGTGCTGGCCTTCGCCGCATGGTGCCTGGTACTGCTCATCCGTCGAGACCGTACCCCGCCGGCCGACGGCCGCCACGCTTAGCGCGTCATGCCTTCAACCCTTGCCCCGCGTCGGGACAGGCTGGCCCAGCACGTCGTCGGGGTCCAGGCGGTGCAGCTCCGGCATCTCTTCGCGCGCGGCTGCGGCAAAAATACGGGCGTACATGTGAGCAATGCGCTCGGTGCCGGCCGGCAGACCGTCGCCGAAGATGTGCTCGCGGGCGGCCAGATGGGTCACCGCCCCGAACGGCGCGATCGCCAGCTCGCGTTCGCCGGCCAGCATGGGCTGGGCGTCAAGGTCGGGCAGTCCGCACTCGGCGCGCAGCGCGGCGACCACGGCCGGCACGACCTGTTCCTGCCGGGCCGAGACCAGCCGCCGGCCGGCGTCGACGCCGTCCAGCGCCGAGCGATACAACAGGCGAAGCGTAATCGGGTCGAGCGCGTTGGCATAGGCCGTCAGCACTTCGCCCAGGCGGATCTCCAGCGGTCGCCCCCGCTCGGCCAGCCCGTCGACCGGCAACGGCCCGACGCGGTCCGCCAGGGCGCCGAACACCTCCTCGATCAGATCTTCCTTGGAGCGGAAATAGCGGTAGAGCAGCGCTTGGGTGACCCCCAGCCGGGCCGCGAGTGCGCGCGTGCTGCCCTGAAAGCCCTCCTCGGCGAAGAAACCGGTCGCGGTCTCGATGATGCTGCGGCGGCGCTCGCCGCGGCGAAGGCGGCGCGCCGGCACCGCACCATGGTGCTGGCTGGTTGGCTGAGACGGAGTGACACCCTGGTGAAGTCGCATTTCCGAAACTCGAACCCGGGAAGTTCGTCGAGACAATACCAAGGAGCGTCCACACTGGTGCGCCTGGGCGATCGCCGCCTGTTTGTCACATGGCGATGAATTCGGGCCCCGTACACCCACCCTATCCGTTGGAATCATGATGGCGAGCTCGCTTGCGCGACCCGGTTTCCCGGACCATGCTGGTCGTCGATGCGCGACGTCCCGGATGTCGCCACAAACCGATCCGACAGTGCCGGTCGCGGGATCAGGGAGACACCATGGCGCGGACGAGACTGACGAGCTGCCTGGCGGCGCTGGGGGCGCTGTTGTGGGCCGCCGTTGCGCCGGCCCAGTCGGACGAGGTCATCTTCTTTCGGATCGGGACCGGGTCCACGGGCGGCACCTATTTCCCGATCGGCGGGCTGATCGCGACCGGCATCAGCCACCCGCCCGGCTCGCGCCCGTGCGAGGTGGGCGGCAGCTGTGGGGTGCCCGGTCTGATCGCGGCCGCCCAGTCGACCCAGGGCTCGGTCGACAACGTAGCGGCGATCACAGCGGGGAATCTGGAGTCGGGGCTTGCCCAGGCCGATATCGCCTTCTGGGCCTATCGGGGCGAGGGTCCCTACGCCAAATCGGGAGCGGTGGAGGACCTGCGCGCCATCGCCAATCTCTACCCAGAAAGCGTTCACATCGTGGTGCGCAGGGACGCCGGGATCGAATCCGTGGCGGACCTGCGCGGCAAGCGCGTTGGGCTCGGCGCGGAGGAATCGGGCACGCGCGTGGACGCGGGCATCGTACTGGACGCCTACGGGCTGAGCGAAAAGTCGGTCGAGGGTGTGCTGGTCGGCCCGGCGGAAGGCGCCGATATGCTGCGCGCCGGAGAGTTGGACGCCTTCTTCTTCGTCGCCGGCGCTCCGGCGACTGCGATCCGCGATCTGGCCGAGCATGAGGAGATCGACCTGTTGCCGATCGACGGCGTCGAGGCGGTGTCAATCGTCAAGGAACACCCCTTCTTTTCGGCCGGCGAGATCGGCGCCGGCGTCTATCCCGAGGTCGACGGCGTGGCCACGCTCGACGTCGGCGCCCAGTGGCTGACCTCGGCCGAAGCCGACCTCGAGCTGATCTACGGCATCACCCGGGCGCTGTGGCATCCCAACACCCAGGCGCTGCTGGCACGCGGCCATCCCGAGGGCCGCAACATCACCCTGCCCACCGCGCTCGACGGCGTCGCCATCCCGCTGCACCCGGGGGCGGAACGGTATTATCGCGAGATCGGGCTGATCAAGGAACCGGCGGCGGAGTAGCCGGCCGGCGCCGCGTGCGCCGAAGGCGGTCCCGGCTCAGCGCTCGTACTTGTCGATGACCATCGGCTCGTTCTTGGCCGCTTCGCGCCATTCCTTGACCGCCGGGTGCGCCCATACGGCCTTGGCATAGGCGGCCTCGTCCTCGCCGAGCTCCACCTTGTAGGTGCGGAAGCGGCTGACGACCGGCGCGTACATGGCGTCGGCCAGGGTGAAGCGCGCGCCGAACAGGAAATCGCCGCCGGTGCCGTATTTCGCCCGGGTGTCGCGCCAGATGGCGCAGATCCGGTTCACATCGGTCTGCACGCCGGGCTCGCGGCCTCGGTTGGGGAAGGAGCCGCGCAGGTTCATCGGCATATGGGTGCGCAGGGCGGTGAAGCCGCCATGCATCTCGGCAGCGATCGCGCGCGCATGGGCCCGCGCGCCGGCGTCCGCGGGCCACAGCGCGGCCTCGGGACACATCTCGGCCAGATACTCGCC
>CAZMTC010000020.1:0-30171 GCA_964569105.1 uncultured Alphaproteobacteria bacterium
GTCTCGGTGGTCAACATGCCCGAGAGCTCGATCGCGCGGGAATCGGACCTCGTGCTGCCGACCCACGCGGGCCCCGAGATCGGGGTCGCCTCGACCAAGGCGTTCACCACCCAGCTCACCGTGCTCGCCTGCCTGGCCATCGCCGCGGCGCGGGCGCGCGGCACCATCGACCACGACCGCGAGGCGGCGCTGTCGGTGGCGCTGACCGAGGTGCCGTCGCGCGCCGCCGAGGTGCTCAACCACGACGCGAGGCTCAAGGAGATCGCGGCCGAGGTCGCGGAGGCACGCGACGTGCTCTATCTCGGGCGCGGGACGGGCTATCCGATCGCGCTCGAGGGCGCGCTCAAGCTCAAGGAGATCTCCTACATCCACGCCGAGGGCTACGCGGCGGGCGAGATGAAGCACGGTCCTATCGCGCTGATCGACGAGAACGTGCCCGTGATCGTGATCGCGCCCTCGGACGAGCTGTTCGACAAGACCGCGTCGAACATGCAGGAGGTGATCGCGCGCGGCGGGCGGGTGATCTTCCTGTCCGACAGGCCGGGCATCGCGCGGCTGGGCAAGTCCGCGGCGGCGACGGTCGAGCTGCCCGAGGTCGACCCGTTCGTGGCGCCGATCCTCTACACCATTCCGGTGCAGCTGCTCGCCTACCACACCGCGGTCATCAAGGGCACCGACGTCGACCAGCCGCGCAACCTGGCCAAGAGCGTCACCGTCGAGTAGGCCGGCCGGGCGACGGTACCAACGGCCTATGGAGGGGCAGCTGCGCGGGGCCGCGTACTGCGCCTCGCCGCTGCTCGGGAGGGCGCCGCCGCTATGCCCGCGCCGGCATCGCGGAGAGTTGCGACGACCCACGCTGGGACGCGTTGCCGCTCGAGTTGGCGTCTGCGCCCAAGGATCGCGCCGACTTGTCTTCGGTAAAGGCGGTCGTCACGAAGGTAGAGGACGCGCGCGTCTTCGCGAGTCGCTCTGCGAGGCCGGACCGTGGCTGTCGATCGACCTGCCGCCGGACGAAGACCTGGTCACCGCGCGCTCGACCGCCGGCGGAAGTCCTTCCGTATCGCGGTCCCGGGAAGCGGCCAGGCGCAATACGACTTCGGCTTCGACGAGATCGCCGAGCCCCGGGCGGCCCAAGCGGCTGCCGCGGTTTTCGCCGCGCGACTGCCTGCGTCGTCCGCGAAACGGCCCAACTTGACGATTTTATGACAATGCAGCCATGGGCTGTTGGACAATGTCGGGAGCCCCCCACGTGAATCGGCGAAGGCGACACGGAACCCAAGGAGGTTCGGATATGCTTACCCGATACAATATTTTCACGGCGCTGTTCGTCGCGGTCGCCTCGGTCGGGCTGATGACCGGCGGCGTGGCGGTCACCGAGGCCCAGGCCAGCGGCCAGATCGAGGCGAGCGAGAACCCCGACGCGACCGAATCCGACACCCTGAAGGACACCAAGGGTGAAGGCTCCAATGCCGCACTCGGCGTCGAGCGCGAGGGTCCGACCGAGGCACGCGAGAATCCCGACGCCACCGAGTCCGACGTGCTCGGCAAGCAGCAGGGCATGGCGGATGAAGGTGTGCGGCTGAGCGAGGAGTTGCGTACCGAGTGTCAGGAGATATCCTCGAACCCGGACATCACCGACCAGGACTGCCTGAAGCTGCAGGAGCAGCAGTAGTCCGTAACTCGTGATCCCCGTGGGGCGGCGTCCCATCCTGCGGGGTGAGACGGGGCCGCAAGGCTCATCGACGGCGGATCGGCGGCCAGCCGGTCCGCCGTTCGTCATGTCCAGCCGTAGCCTCGCCGGCTACTGCTGCGCCCGGCGCGAGATGGCCTCCTGCCGCGCGCGGATCTCCTCGGGGCGGTTCATGGACGGCTGCTCCCACGCGGGCCGATGGTCGATGGGGTCAGTGCAGGGGCGACAATACGCGGGCGAGGCATGGTCGAACCTCAGCAGTCGAGCGCCGCGGATACCACACCGGAAACGGGTAGAGTTTCCAGTAGCTGGAAGGTCGATCAGCGGCGGCCCCGGCGCCCGCGACCGATCGCCGCGCGGCGCCAGGATCTTACGCTCAGGAGCCGTGGCCGACCATGCCGCTCTCGTAATGGCCCGGCACGTTGCACGCGAACTCGAGCTCGGCGTCGGCGCTGAAGGTCCAGACCAGCTCGGCGCTCTCGCCGGGCTCGAGCAGTACGCTGTTGGCGTGGTCGTGGCTCATCATATGGCCGTGGCCGTCCTCCTTGGCCGCGCCCATCATGTCGCGATGGACCTTGTCCATCTCGAGCACGCCCTGCTCCATCATCTTCGCCATCTCGTCCTGATGCTCGGCGTGCATGGCGGCGGTGCCGATGTTGAACTCGTGTACGAGCTCGCCTTTGTTCTCGACGGCGAAGCGCACGGTCTGGCCCTTCTCGACGGTAATGGAGCTCGGCTCGAACGCGATGTCGCGCATGATCACGGTCACCGTGCGCGACGCCTCGGCCGGGTCGCCGGGTTGACCGATGGCGGAGGCGCCGTCCTTCGGCCCGTGCCCGCCGGAATGTTCTCCGGCGGCCAGGGCCTGGGGCGCGGCGAGGGCCAGCGAGACAGCGATGGCGAGTGCCGCCGGGCGGCTGGCACGGTTCGGTCGATCGAACATGTTGAATACTCCCTCTCTGGTTCGTGCGACGCTCCAAGCGGTGCCCGTCCTCGGGCACGGCCCGAGGCGCGGTTCCGCGCACGGACGCTGTGCGGCCGGCTGGCGCGCCGGAGCGGTCGCTGTGGCTTGCTTCGATTCGGCAGACGCGGGGCGCGGGCCGAGGCACCGGCTCCGGTCCCGGGAGCGGATCAGGCCGCGCCGCGCGGCGGGCCGTGCGGGGGCTGGTGGCAGCAACCGTCCGACCTGTTGCGCGCGGCGACCCTGCCGCCGAGCGCTTTCGGCGCGGCCAGCGGTAGGGGCTGCCACGCCAGGAGGAAGGCGGTGCATCCGACGGCGCTGCAGCCTGTGGCGCCGTGGACATGCCCGTCCCAGATGTCCGGATGCCCGGCATCGCTTCCGGCGTCGTATCCGCCGTCTGCCATGGCGTGGTCCGCCTGAACCATCGGCGCCGGGCCGTGGAAATTGCCGGCACCGCCGCCGCCCAGGTCGAACGTTGCGGCCGCGGTCGCGGCCGACAGCAAGGCCATGAAGGCGAGGATTTGGCCGGATCGGCGGAGGCGGGTCATGGTTCGCTCGTGGCCGCTGCGGGCTTCGACAACAATTGGCGTCGGGGCGCACACGGATCAAGCCCGTTCACAGCGCGCGCCGCGGGACGATATTGGTATAGTGTGGGTCATCACCTGAACTTCGTGTGAACGCGAACCGGTTGGAGACGGCGATGAAGCTCCAGGACGCCAAGCTGCTGCGTGACAAGGCCTATATCGACGGCGAATGGACCGGGGCGGAGGGCGGCAGGACCTTCGCGGTGACCGATCCCGCCGACGGCGCCGAGATCGTCTCGGTCCCCGACATGGGCGCGGCCGAGACGCGCCGCGCCATCGAGGCGGCGGAGCGCGCCTGGCCGGCCTGGCGCGCCAAGACCGCCAAGGAGCGCGCGGCGCTGCTGCGCGCCTGGTTCGACCTGATCATGGCGAACCAGGAGGACCTTGCGGTCCTGATGACCAAGGAGCAGGGCAAGCCGCTGGCCGAGTCGCGCGGCGAGGTCGCCTACGGCGCGTCCTTCGTCGAGTGGTTCGCCGAGGAGGGCAAGCGCGTCTATGGCGAGACCATCCCGCAGCACCAGGCCGACAAGCGCATCCTGGTGATCAAGCAGCCGGTCGGCGTGTGCGCGGCGATCACGCCGTGGAACTTCCCCATCGCCATGATCACCCGCAAATGCGCCCCGGCGATGGCCGCGGGCTGCCCCGTGGTGGTCAAGCCGGCGGAGGACACGCCGCTGTGCGCGCTGGCCCTGGCCGAGCTGGCCGAGCGCGCGGGCATCCCGGCGGGCGTGTTCAACCTCGTCACGTCGAGCGACCCGGCCGCGGTGGGCGGCGAGATGACCTCGAGCCCGATCGTGCGCAAGGTCTCGTTCACCGGCTCGACCGAGGTGGGCAAGCTCTTGATGGAGCAGAGCGCGTCGACGGTGAAGAAGATTTCGCTCGAGCTCGGCGGCAACGCGCCCTTCATCGTGTTCGACGACGCCGACATCGACGCGGCGGTCGAGGGCGCGATCGCCTCGAAGTTCCGCAACATGGGCCAGACCTGCGTGTGCGCCAATCGCATCTTCGTGCAGGACGGCGTCTACGACGAGTTCACCGCGCGGCTGGCCGAGAAGGTGGCCGGGTTCAAGGTCGGCCCCGGCCTGGAGGAGGGCGTGGTCCAGGGGCCGCTGATCAACCCTCAGGCGATCGAAAAGGTCGAGGCGCACATCGCCGACGCGGTGGGCAAGGGCGCCAAGGTCGCCGTGGGCGGCGCGCGCCACAAGCTGGGCGGCACCTATTTCGAGCCCACGGTGCTGACCGACATGAGCACGGACATGCAGATCATGCGCGAGGAGACCTTCGGCCCGGTGGCCCCGGTCTGGCGCTTCGAGGACGAGGACGACGTGATCCGCATGGCCAACGACACGGTCTACGGCCTGGCCGCCTATTTCTACGCCCGCGATCTGGGCCGGGTATGGCGCGTCGCCGAGGGGCTGGAATACGGCATGGTCGCGATCAACTCGGGCATCCTGTCGACCGAGGTGGCGCCCTTCGGCGGCATGAAGGAATCCGGCATCGGCCGCGAGGGCTCGCATCACGGCATCGACGAGTATCTGGAGATCAAGTACCTGCTGATGGCGGGGATCTGAGGGGCGGCCGCGCGAGGAACGTGGCGGCCTCGTCCACAGGGCGGGCGATTCGGCGCATCGCGTCCGCTCACGTGGACGGTCGCCGCCGAACACAGTGCCGTGAGGCGAATTGCCGTTGGCGGTGATGGCCATACCTTCGCCGGTGTCACTGCAATGGCGAAGCTATGGATACCGATCGACGGTTCGCGGAGGTCGCCGGGGTTCGGCCGGCCGGTGCCCGGTTCGACCGAGGCGACCGGCGCGCCCCCTTGCGCGAGGCGCTGGTGAAACATCGGCAGTTCGGGCCCGCGCAGACCGCAGGTCGCTTCTACCCGATGGCTTGCGTCGCGCTCGAGGTGACTCAGCGCTGCAACCTGGACTGTGCGCTGTGCTACCTCTCGGACGCTGCGGAGATGGCGCACGATGTTCCGCTGCCCATTCTCGTGCGGCGCGTCGCATCGATCGAGAGCCATTACGGGCCGGGCACTCCGATTCAGATCACCGGCGGCGATCCGACGCTTCGGAAGGTTGAGGACCTCGAGGCGCTGTGCCGCGAGATTCGTTCGCGCGGCATGCGATCGTGCCTGATGACCAACGGCATCAAGGCGACGCGCGCGCTGCTCGAACGACTCGCCGCAGCCGGCCTCGACGATGTCGCCTTTCACGTCGACCTGACGCAGCAGCGTCCCGGGCACGCCACCGAGGCGTCGCTGAACGCCGTGCGCGACGCCTATATCGACCGAGCGGCCGGGCTCGGCCTCCGGATCATGTTCAACACCACGGTCTGCGGACGCAATATTGGGGAGGTGCCGCAGCTCGCGCGTTACTTCAAGGCGCGTGCCGACCGGATCGCGCTCGCATCGTTCCAGTTGCAGGCGGCGACGGGCAGGGGCGTGTTGCGGGAACGGGATCCTGCGGTCAGCCCGGAGAGAGTGCGCGCCGCCGTCGCGGACGGTGCGGGCGCGGCGCTCGACTTCGACGCCGCAGCGGTCGGTCACGAGGCGTGCAACCGCTATGCGCCCATTCTCGTCGCCGGCGACGTCGCGGTTTCCCCGCTGAACGACCGGGCGCTCGTCGAGGATGTATTCGACGCGCTCGAGGCGTCGGACCGCGGCGACGAGCCCCATATCGACGTCGTGCCAGCGGCGATCCGCGCCGCGCTGCGCCGGCCCGGCCTGGCCCTGCGCACGGCTGGGCATGCCTTGCGGCTGGTCTGGCGACTTCGGCGGGGACTGCCCGCGAGCGGCGGCCGTATCCACCGGATGGCATTTCACGTGCACGACTTCATGGATGCGGCGGAGTTGGCGCGCGACAGGTGCGAGTGCTGCGTCTTCATGGTGGCAACCGACGAGGGTCCGATGTCGATGTGCGCGCACAATGCCCAACGCGACGAGCACGTCTTCGGCTCGGCGTCCGTCGATACGCCGGAAGGGGTCAGGTACTGGAGCCCCGCAAGCGGGCGGATCACGGCGCGCGCAGAGCGCCCCTCGATCCCTGAAGTGCCGCGCAAACACCTGAAGGGTCGCAAACGCGCCCGGGCGCTGTCGCGATGATCGGGGCGGTGCGGGGGTTCGGGCTGCGACTGGTCACCCTGGCGGGTGCGGCCCTGTTCCTGACCGCGTTCGGGTCGGGCGAGCGGATCTTCGCCCCCGGCCCCGACCTTTGGGAGCATTGGACACGGCACGATCCGGAGTCGCGAAAACGTATCGACCACGGGGCGTGGAACGAGCTGTTGGCTCGCCATGTCCGGACCGACCGAGCGGGTGTCAACCGCGTCGATTACGGCGCATTCTCGGACGATGACCGGGCGCAGCTCGACGGTTACATAGCCCGGCTCGCGGAATTGCCCATCGGGCGCTACGACCGGGACGAGCAGTTCGCCTACTGGGTGAATCTCTACAACGCCCTGACCGTGGACCTGATACTCGATCGCTATCCCGTCGAAAGCATACGCGACATCGACATATCGCCCGGGCTGTTCGCGGTGGGACCGTGGGACAAGGAACTTGTAGCGGTCGAAGGCAAACGGCTCAGCCTCAACGATATCGAACACCGGATTCTTCGGCCGATCTGGCAGGATCCGCGGCTCCATTACGCGGTCAACTGCGCGGCGATCGGCTGCCCCAACCTCCGCGAACAGGCCTATGAGAGCGACGGGCTGAACGAGACCCTGGAGCGAGCGGCGCGGGACTACGTCAATGACCCGCGCGGGGTCACGATCATGGATGGACAGGTCACCGTGTCCCGTATCTACGACTGGTTCATCGAGGATTTCGGGGCTTCGGAGCAGGGCGTGATGCGGCATCTCATGCAGTATGCCGACCCCGCCCTGGCCGGGCGGCTCGCCGAGATAGGCGCGCTCTCGGACACGCAGTACGACTGGTCCCTCAACGATGTCCGCTGATGTGTCGCGCGAGCCCGGTCGGAGGGTATCCACGCGCCTTGCGCCCGGCGCGCGGGCGACATAGGTAGCGCTGAACGGACAACGCGCGGGGTCGGGCGGCGTGCGCTCGTCGCGCATCGCGGCGCAGCACGGCGCGAAGGTCGCGGTGGCCGAGGACCGCTATCTGGGCGGCACCTGCGTCAATGTCGGCTGCGTGCCCAAGAAGCTGCTGGTCTACGGCTCGCATTTCGGCGAGTGGATCGAGGACGGGCGCGGCTACGGCTGGACCGTGGGCGACGTGTCCTTCGACTGGGCGACGCTGATCGCCAACAAGGACAAGGAGATCGGGCGGCTCAACGGCGTCTACGAGCGGCTGCTCACCGGCGCCGGCGTCGAGATCGTCGACGGCCGCGCGGCGATGGCCGACGCGCATACGGTCGAGGTCGCGGGCAAGTCCTACACCGCCGACAAGGTGCTGGTTGCGACAGGCGGCTGGCCCACCGTGCCCGACATCCCGGGCAAGGAACACGCCATCACCTCGAACGAGGCGTTCTACCTGAAGGAGCTGCCGCGGCGCATCGCCATCGTCGGCGGCGGCTATATCGCGGTCGAGTTCGCCGGCATCTTCAACGGGCTGGGCGCCGAAGTGTCGCTGCTCTACCGCGGCGGGCTGTTCCTGCGCGGCTTCGACGACGACGCGCGCACCTTCCTGGCCGAGGAGATGACCAAGAAGGGCGTCGATCTGTGCTTCGACACCCAGGTGCGCTCGATCGGCAGGGAGGAGCGCGGCGGCAAGCCGGTCTACGTCCTCGATCTCGAGCACGGCGAGACCATGGAGGTGGACCTGGTCATGTACGCCACCGGGCGGCATCCCAATACCCAGGGCATCGGCCTCGACGCCGCGGGCGTCGCGCTGGCGGAGAACGGTGCGGTCAAGGTCGACAAGCATTGGAAGACCAGCGTTTCCAACGTCTACGCCATCGGCGACGTCACCGACCGGATCCAGCTCACTCCCGTCGCCATCGCCGAGGGCCACGCGCTGGCCGACAATCTGTTCGGCACGGGCGATCGCACGGTGAGCTACGAGGATGTGCCTTCCGCCGTGTTCTCCCAGCCCAACCTGGCCAATGTCGGGCTGACCGAGGCGCAGGCGCGCGAACGCCACGGCGAGGTGGACGTCTACAAGTCGACCTTCAAGCCGATGCTGCACACGCTGTCGGGCCGCGACGAGCGCGCGCTGATGAAGATGATCGTCGCGCGGGAAAGCGGCCTGGTCGTGGGCATCCACATGGTCGGGCCCGAGGCCGGCGAGATCATGCAGGGCCTGGCCGTCGCCGTGAAGGCGGGCGCGACCAAGGCCGACTTCGACGCCACCATCGGCATCCACCCGACGGCGGCCGAGGAATTCGTCACCATGCGGACGCCCGAACCCGATCCCGACGAAGTCGGCGCCCAAGCCGCGGAATAGGCCGGCAGACTCCCCGGCGCGCCGCGAAAGCCGGTTGGGCGATCCGCTGCCGATTCCGTCGCGGACGAAACCGCGCTAGGCTGGCGAAACGACGCCCGAGGGGAGGCGCCTCCGGTCATGCGCGAGAAGGCGGTCGCCATTGTCGGCTGCGGGACGGCGGGTCCCGCGGCGGCGCTGTTCCTCAAGCGGCTGGGCCACGACGTCACGGTGTTCGAGCAGTTCGCGACGCCGCAGCCCGTCGGTGCCGGGCTGCTGCTGCAGCCCTCGGGGCTGGCCGTCCTCGACATGTTGGGCCTGGGCGCGGATGCGCGGAAACTCGGTGCGCCGATCCACTGGGTGTTCGGCCGCCGGCCCGACCTTCGGCCCGTCCTGCGGCTGCGTTACCGCGACCTGGCGCCCGGTCTTCAAGGCGTCGGGATCCACCGCGGCACGCTGTTCGACCTCCTGCTGGGCGCGCTGAGCGAGGCCGGCATTCCGGTGGTCCCCGGCACCCGGATCGTTCAGATCGACGACCGGACGCCCCGGCTGCGCATCGCCGACGCGGACGGTCGCCGCCACGGTCCCTTCGACCTGATCGTCTTCGCCAACGGCGCCGACAGCGCCATCCGCACGTCGCTGGGCCTCACCCGGCGCGAGTCGCCCTATCCCTGGGGTGCGCTGTGGACCATCTGTCCCGACCGGCGCGGCTCGTTCCACGATGGGCTGCGGCAAGTCTATGACGGCTCGCGGCGGATGGCCGGCGTGCTGCCGGTGGGACAGTCCCCGGGCCAGCCGGACGGGCCGTCCCTGGTCAGCCTGTTCTGGAGCCTGCGCGTCGACGCCTTCGACGACTGGGAGGCCGGCGGACTCGAGCGCTGGAAAGGCGAGGTCCGTACCTTCTGGCCTCTGACCCGGGAGATCCTGGACACGATCGAGGATCCGGCACAGATCCGGCGCGCCACTTATCGAGACGTAGTGCTCGACCGCTGCCACACGGGGTCCATACTGTTGATCGGCGACGCCGCGCACGGGACGAGTCCGCAGCTCGGTCAGGGCGCCAACATGGCGCTGCTGGACGCCGCTGCGCTGGGCGAGGCCATGGGTGCCGCGGACGGGGTCGACGAGGCGCTTGCCGTCTATGCTCGCCGGCGGCGGGCACACCAGCGCTTCTATCAGCGGGTCAGCCGGGCGATGACGCCGTTCTTCCAGTCCGACGAAGAACGGCACGGGCGGCTGCGCGACGCGGTGTTCCCGCTCGCCTGCCGCGTTCCGCTGGTCAGGCGCCAGATGCTCGAGACGCTTGCGGGCGTGAAGACGGGCGCGTTCTCCAAGCTCCGTCTCGATCCCGCCCGCCACTGACGCAACCGGCGAATCGGGAGCCGGATTCGGCCGATCCGGGCCTGTGGGTCGGCAGATGCCACGGCGTTATGCAAAAATAATGAGCATCACGCGCCGGATAAATCACGAACAAGAGACGAACATTCCGGCTTTTGGAACATTTGATACGAATAAGCCCGAATTGTTCCTCGCGCTCCAAGGCCATGGCTGACAGGCTATATTCGCTCGGGTGGGTGGCCGACCGAAGGGTGTCGGCCATGAGCGTGAACGCGTCCGATTTGGGACAGTTCGCGCGAACCCGAAGCTCCGAAATGCGAGTTGAAAAAGAGACGGAGCAGGGGGAAACGATGGCAAGAGCGGATACCTACGATACCGACTACGAAGTCGGACAAGACAATCTACGGCGCTTCGGGATGGATATTCATCATCCCGTGTTCTGGATCGCCGCGATTCTGGTGCTGCTCTTCGTGATCGGCACGCTGATCGCGCCGGAGCCAGCCAAGGCGGCTTTCGACGGCGCCAAGGGCTGGGCGATCGAGTATTTCGACTGGCTGTTCATGGTGGCGGCCAACGTATTCGTCCTCTTCTGCCTGGCGCTGATCGTGCTGCCGGTGAGCAAGATCCGCATCGGCGGCGAGGATGCCAAGCCGGAATTCCATGTCATGTCCTGGTTCGCGATGCTGTTCGCGGCCGGCATGGGTATCGGCCTGATGTTCTGGTCGGTGGCGGAGCCCGCCGGCTACTACACCGACTGGTTCGGCACCCCCTTGGGAGCGGAGGCCGGAACGGAGGAAGGCGCGCGCATGGCCATGGGCGCGACCATGTTCCACTGGGGACTGCATCCTTGGGCGATCTATGCCGTGGTGGCACTGTCGCTGGCCTTCTTCACCTACAACAAGGGTCTGCCGCTGACGATCCGATCGGGCTTCTACCCGCTGATCAAGGACCGGTCGTGGGGCTGGTTCGGCCACATCATCGACGTGATCGCCGTCCTCGCCACCATCTTCGGCCTGGCGACCTCGCTCGGCTTCGGCGCGCAGCAGGCAGCCAGCGGGCTGCACTTCCTGTTCCCCGAAGGCGTCGAGAACAACATCGCCACGCAGATCGCCATCATCATCGGCGTCACCTGCGTTGCCGTATACTCGGTGATCCGGGGCATCCACGGCGGCGTCAAGGTGCTGTCCAACTTCAACATGATACTGGCGGCGCTGCTGCTGTTGTTCGTGCTCATCGTCGGGCCAACCCTGGCGATCTTCACTTCGATCGGGACCACGGCCGTCGCCTATGTCGAGAACATCATCCCGCTGAGCAACTGGATCGGCCGCGAGGACGAGACCTTCTACAAGGGCTGGACAGTGTTCTACTGGGCATGGTGGATCTCGTGGTCGCCGTTCGTCGGCATGTTCATCGCCCGGGTGTCCTACGGCCGCACGGTGCGCGAATTCCTGACGGCGGTGCTGCTGGTGCCGACGGTGGTGACGCTGATTTGGATGGCCGTGTTCGGCGGCTCGGCGCTCGAGCAGATGCAGGCCGGCGTGGGCGCGCTGGCCGGCGGCCTGGGGGAGGTGTCGCTGGCACTGTTCCAGATGCTCGACAATCTGCCGATCGTCGAGATCACCTCGTTTATCGCCATCGTGCTGGTGCTGGTGTTCTTCGTCACCTCGTCGGACTCCGGCTCGCTGGTGATCGACAGTATCACCGCCGGCGGCAAGATCGACGCCCCGGTGCCCCAACGGATCTTCTGGGCCACGATGGAGGGTGTGATCGCCGGCGCGCTGCTGTTCGGCGGCGGAGCCGACGCGCTGGGCGCCCTGCAGGCCGCGGCGATCACTGTGGGGCTGCCGTTCTCGGTCGTTCTCCTGGTGATGTGCATCGGCCTTTACATGGGGCTCGACCACGAGCGGAAGCACGTCCTCGGAGCGGCGGCGCCCAAGCCAGCCGAGTAGCTCGAGGAACTCTCCGACGCGACGGGAGCGGCGGCCTGCGGGCCGCCGCTTCTCGTTTCGGTGTCCGCCCGGCCTGCGCGCAAACGGTGGACAGGCTTGATCGCGGGGATTAATGCCTTAGCCTCAGGCTTTCGGCGCCTGGCTCATGGGCGCGGGAATAGCGACGAGGAACGAGACGATGGCGGTCGAATGGGGCATCGACAGCTGGCGGCGCAAACCGATCCAGCAGGTGCCGGACTATCCCGATCCGGAGGCGCTGTCGGCCGCCGAGGCGCAGCTCGGGCGTTTCCCGCCGCTCGTGTTCGCCGGCGAGGCGCGCGCGCTCGAAGACCAGCTCGCACAGGTGACGCGCGGCGAAGCCTTCCTCCTCCAGGGCGGCGACTGCGCCGAGAGCTTCGCGGAGTTCGGCGCCAACAACATCCGCGACACCTTCAAGGTGCTGCTGCAGATGACGGTGGTGCTGATGTACGCCGGGGGCTTGCCGGTCGTGAAGGTGGGGCGGCTGGCCGGCCAGTTCGCCAAGCCGCGCTCGGCGCCGACCGAGACGCAGGACGGCCTCGAGCTGCCCAGCTATCGCGGCGACATCATCAACGGCATCGAGTTCGACGCGGCCGCCCGGATGCCCGATCCGAGCCGCATGATCCAGGCCTACAACCAGGCCGCATCCACGCTCAATTTGCTGCGCGCCTTTTCCACCGGCGGCTTCGCGGACCTGCACAAGGTGCACCGCTGGACCCAGGACTTCCTGGCCGGCAGCCCCGCGGGCGAGCGCTACCAGGAGCTGGCGGACCATATCACCGCCGCGCTGTCGTTCATGGAGGCGGCGGGGATCACCGACGAGATCCCGCAGGTGCGGGAGGCGAGCGTGTTCACCTCGCACGAGGCGCTGCTGCTGCCCTACGAGCAGGCGCTCACGCGCCGGGACAGCCTGACGGGCGAATGGTACGACTGCTCGGCGCACATGCTGTGGATCGGCGACCGCACGCGCCAGCCCGACGGCGCGCATGTCGAGTTCCTGCGCGGCGTGCGCAACCCAATCGGCCTCAAATGCGGTCCGTCGCTCGACCCCGATGAGCTGATCCGGCTCGTCGATATCCTGAACCCGGAAAACCAACCGGGGCGATTGACGCTGATCTCGCGCATGGGCGCGGACAAGGTCGAGGCCGAGCTGCCCAAGCTTGTGCGCGCGATCGAGCGCGAGGGCCGCGCGGTCGTGTGGTCGTGCGACCCGATGCACGGCAACACGATCAAGTCGTCGACCGGCTACAAGACGCGGCCTTTCGACCGCGTCCTCGACGAGGTGCGCGGTTTCTTCGCCGCCCACCAGGCCGAGGGCACCTATGCCGGCGGCGTCCATTTCGAGATGACCGGCCAGGACGTCACTGAATGCCTGGGCGGCGCGCAGGCGATCACCGAGGAGGGGCTGGCCGATCGGTACCACACCCACTGCGATCCGCGGCTCAACGCCAGTCAGGCGCTCGAACTGGCGTTCCTCACCGCGGAAGGCATCAAGAGGGAGCGGCACGCGGCCACCGAGCGCCAGCGCGTCGCGGCGGCCGAGTAATGCCCGACGACAGCAGCGCGCGGCGCTCGCCGCCGGTCACCCCGCCGGTTGACGAGATCGGGCGGTGGACCGACAAATACTTCAAGCGCACCAAGGAGATCGTCGGGCGTTACGGCGACTCGCGCGTGACCTATGCGGTCTTCATGCGTCGGCCCGTGCTCTCGGCGCCACGGCTGATGGTCGACTGGCTCGAGGCGGTCGCAGCGGCGCGCGCTACCGCGTTCGAGATCGAACTTCTGTATCCCGAGGGCAAGTGGGTCGGCGCGGGCGAGCCGATCGCCTACATCTCCGGCTCGCTGCATCACCTCTCGGACCTTGAGACGCTGATCCTGCAGAAGCTGGGCCCGTGCTGCGTCGCGGCGCACAACGCCTACATAATGTGCATCGAGCTGCCCAGGACGGCCTTCCTGGCCTTCGACGCGCGCCACTGCGCCGGGACCGAGATGGCAGAGATGATGGCGTATGCCGCGTCGGTCGGCTCGGCCAAGGCGCGCCGGAAGCACGGCGCCGTGGGCTTCGTGGGCAATGCCACCGACGCCACCGCGCACTTTTTCGGGCAGCCCGAGGGGCTGGGCACCATGCCGCACGCGCTGATCGGCTACGCCGGCTCGACCGTGCGCGCGGCCGAGATGTTCCACGAGACCTATCCCGAGGTGCCGCTCACCGTGCTCGTCGACTATTTCGGCCGTGAGGTCAGCGATTCGATCGAGGTCTGCCGACGCTTTGCCGAACTGGCCGCGGAAGGCCGGCTCGCGGTGCGCATGGACACGCCGGGCAGCCGCTATATCGAGGGTATGGACCCGACCGTCGCCTACGCCGTGCTCGACCGCAACGCTCCCGATGCCATTCGCGGCTACCGTTCCGAGACCGAGCTGCGCTACCTGGTCGGCGCCGGGGTCTCCGCCGCGGCCATATGGCATCTGCGCGAAGCGCTCGACGAGGCGGGCTTTCCCAAGGTCCAAATTGTCGCCTCCTCGGGCTTCTCGCCCGCCAAATGCCGCGTCATGGCCATCGCCGACGCGCCCATCGATGTGGTCGGCACCGGCTCCTACCTGCCGCGCCATTGGGGCGAGACCTACGCCACCGCCGACGTCATCGAGTACGACGGCATCCAGCGCGTGAAGGTGGGCCGCGAGTTCCTGTTCCGGAAGAACGAGTAGCGCGCGGCAGCGCTGCCCGCGCCACCATTCCGCCCGCGCGAAGCAAGCGGGAACTCTTCTTTCGGGCTCGCGAAGAACTCTCCGCTCCGGCGCGTCGCTCACTCCCCGTCGAAACGACGCCGCTCGGTCAGGCCCGGTTCGGCGGCCGCTTGTCCCACCAAGGGCGGGCCTGCTCGAGCTGCCCCGCCAGGCGGAACAGGGTGGCCTCGTCGCCGAACCGCCCGGTGAACATCATCCCCATGGGCAGGCCGTCTTCGGTCCATTCGAGCGGGATCGAGGCCGAAGGCTGGCCGGTGACGTTGTAGACGCCGGTGTAGGGAATGAACGAGAAGATGGTGTCGATTTGGGACTCGAGCCCGCCCAGCCATTTTGCCACCCGGCCGGCGGAGGCGCTGGCGAGCAACGACTGGATCACCCTCTCCACACCGTCATTGCGAACGGTGCCCGTCGGCACCGGCGGCTTGCCCAGCGTCGAGCTGAGCAGCACGTCGTAGCCGCCGTCCTTCATGAAGTATGCGATATCGACGCCGACCCGGCGCAAATAGCGCAATGCGCCGGAGAACTCGGCGGCGCTGTATTGCTCGCCCAGGAGCGCGAGCAGCCAGGTCTCGTCCTCGAACTGGCTGTGGGTCGGCTTGCGGCCCAGCAGTTCGCCGGCTACCTGGATCTCGGAGCGCGCCTCGGCGGCGACGACCAACAGGAAGTTGGCGACAAAGCGCGCGCAATCGACCGGAGGTTTGGCCTCGATCAGCTCGTGGCCGAGCTCCTCGAGCAGCCTGGCCGTGCGGCGCACGCCTTCGGTACAGCGCGGGTCGAGTTCGGTGTGGAGCAGCGGCTCGGTGGTGAAGGCGATGCGCAACTTGCCCGGATCGCGGCCGACTTCGTCGAGCCACGGGCCCTCGGGCGGCCTGACCTCGTAGGGCGCACCCGGCTCGGGTCCGTGGGTGGCGTCGAGGAGGGCCGCGCTGTCGCGCACCGAGCGCGAAATCACGTGCGAGATCGAGGCCCCGACCCAGCCCTCGACCTGCTGCGGCCCCATCGGAATGCGCGCGCGGGTAGGCTTGAGACCGAACAGCCCGCAGCATGAGGCCGGGATGCGGATCGAGCCGCCGCCGTCGGAAGCGTGCGCCATCGGGACGAGGCCCGCCGCCACCGCCGCCGCCGCGCCCCCCGAGGAGCCGCCCGGCGTGCGCGTGAGGTCCCAGGAATTGTTCGTCGGCCCGTGTAGCTCGGGCTCGGTGAACGGCGCCAGGCCGAACTCGGGCGAGTTGGTGCGGCCGAGAAAGATCAGGCCGGCATCGCGGTAACGGTGGGTGAGGGTCGCGTCGGCGTCGGCCACGAAGTCGCGGAAGAAGCGCGAACCGTTGGTCAGGCGCATGCCCTTGGCGGGGGTGCCCAGGTTCTTGAGCAGGAACGGCACCCCTGCGAAGGGACCCTCTCCCGGCGTCTCCTTGGCGCGCGCCCGCGCTTCCTCGAAGGCCTCGATCACCACGGCGTTGAGCACCGGGTTGAGCCGCTCGATGCGGGCGATGGCCTCGTCCACCAACTCGGCGGCGGAGGCCTGCTTGTTGCGCACGAACTCGGCCATGCCGACCGCGTCGAGCGCGTCGTAGTCGAACGATCCGCTCATCGCGCGACGGTATCCCGGGTCGCGGCCCCGCTCAATCGTATAGGGGTATCAGTCCTGCGGATCGCCGCGCAGCGTGGCAAGCTCGGCTTCGAGCGCGGCGATGCGGCCGCGCAGATGGGCGACCGTGCCGTCCACCTCGTCCTGGTCGTACTTGCGCGGGATGTGCTGGGGGCAATTCACGTCCCAGGCCTCGATCGTGAAGACCAAGACCCGCTCGGGCTTGGCCTTGTAGGTCGGGTCGTGGAGCGCCGCCACCAGTTCGGGGTCGTCCTCGACCATGCGCGCGCGGCCCCATATCTTCACACGGCGCTGGTTGGCGTAGTCGATCAGGAATAACTGCGCCCGCTCGTTCTCCGACAGGTTGCCCAGGGAGATGTACTGGCGATTGCCGGCGAAGTCGGCAAAGGCGAGGGTGTGCGGGTCGAGTACCTTGATGAAGCCGCGCGGGCCGCCGCGGTGCTGGATGTAAGGCTGACCCTCGGCCGAGGCGGTGGCGAGAAACGCGCTGTCGCGCTGGGCGACGAACGTCGAGAGCTCGGGCGTGACGGTTGTCCGCCAGCCGCCCTTGGCCTCCATTTTCGCATAGCCCTCGCGGGAGCCGAGCCGCTCCTGCGCCGCCTTGACCGCCGGCGTGAAGGCGACATCGGAAGACGCTCGGTTGTTGCCGCTCATGATCGAAGCCCCATGGTGCCAACGGTAGAATGTTGATGCATGAAGATAAGTAGACAGATCTGTCTGTCAAGGCTATGATCGCCGTTGTGCGTCGATAGCTGGCGCCAGACGGCGTGTTGCGCTTTAAGCAATTGTATAATAACGGAAAAAAGAGAAAAGATGGGAACGACGATATCTGGTTGCAGTCGCCAACGATAAATTCGGCGGCACTCTAGACCAATCTGTCTACCTTGGCCGAAGGTAAGTCTATGGAATCGAGCCCGCGCGAGCGGTTGATCGAGACGGCCAAATCGCTGTTCGATCGTGAAGGGTACCATGCCACCGGAATCGACCGGATCCTGGCCGAGGCCGGTGTCGCCAAGATGACCCTCTACAAACACTTTTCCTCGAAGGAGGCGTTGATCGTCGAGGTGCTGCAGCGACGCGACACCGAGTTGCGCGACCGGCTCACCCAGCGCGCACGGGCGCTGTCGTCCGATGCGCGCGGCAGGCTGGTCGCGCTGTTCGATGCGCTTGGTGAGTGGTTCGACCACAGGGACTTCCACGGCTGCATGTTCACCGCGGCCAGCGCGGAATTCGGCACCAAGAGCCGCGCCATCCGGACCGCCGCGCGCAACCACAAGCAAATGATGGCCCGTGCGCTGGCGCAATGGGCCGAGGAGGCGGGCGCGCGCAATGCCGAGCGTCTGGGCCGCCAGCTCGCCATCTTGGTGGACGGCGCGACGGTGGCCGCGCAGATGGGCGCCCGGCGGGCGGCCGCGGAGGATGCGCGCGCGGCGGCGGAGGTGCTGGTCGATGCGGCGATGAAAGGTTGGCGGCGGCGGTAGGCCGGCGCCCGGAGGGCCATGCGAGCCCTTCGCCGGGACGTCTGCCTCCGACCGGGGCTGTCGGCAAGATCGCCGGCCAGGCAGAACCGGCGCCGTGGGACACCGACCGATTTGCCGGCCCCGGGCCGCACCGCACCGGTTGTCATCCTGCGGCGCACTCGCTATATACGCGGCTCGATCCGACGGAGCCGAGCGATGAAAAAAGACATCCACCCCGAGTACCATGAGATCAAGGTCGTCATGACCGATGGGGCCGAGTTCACCACGCGCTCGACCTGGGGCAAGCCGGGCGAAACGCTGCGGCTCGAGATCGACCCCAAGACGCACCCGGCATGGACCGGCCAGCATCGGCTGGTGGACAGCGGGGGGCAGGTCGCCAAGTTCAACAAGCGTTTCAAGGATCTCGGCCTCGGCTGAACCCTCGGCGCCGATCCGCGCAGGGGCGCCCGCCTAGGCCGGGCGCCTTTTTGCGTTCGGGCGGACCGGTGCCGAGCGAAGCGCGAGGAGGAGATCGATGGTCCGCGCGGTGATCTGGGATTTCGGCGGGGTGTTCACCACCAGCCCTTTCGAGGCCTTTGCCCGTTACGAGCGCGAGCGCGGCATCCCCGAGGGCTTTATCCGCACGGTCAACGCGACCGAGCCCGACACCAACGCCTGGGCCCGGTTCGAGCGTTCCCAGCTCAGCTACGACGAGTTCGACATGGCGTTCCGCGAGGAGAGCGCGGCGCTCGGCCACGCGATTCCGGGCCACGACGTGATCGCGTTGCTCGCGGGCGACGTGCGGCCCGAGATGGTGCGTGCGCTTGACCTGGTACGCGCGCGCCTGAAATGCGCCTGCATCACCAACAACGTGCGCGCGGGCGAGGGGCCCGGGATAACCTTCACCGTGGAGAAGACCCGCGCGGTCCAGGAGATCATGGCCCGCTTCGACCTGGTCATCGAGTCGAGCAAGGAGGGCGTGCGCAAGCCCGATCCCCGCATCTACGAGATCGCCTGCGAGCGCCTGGGGATCGAGCCTGCCGAGGCCGTCTATCTCGACGATCTCGGCATCAACCTCAAGCCCGCCCGCGCGATGGGCATGACGACGATCAAGGTCGAGGCGCCGGGGCCCGCGCTCGGCGCGCTCGAGGCGGCGGTGGGCTTTCCGGTGCGTTGAGGTGTAGCGACCCGCAGCCGCCGATGCGATCGTCGTTCTGGGGGCGCGTGTGCGCGCCGACAGCACGGCGCGCGCTACCTTCGAGAACACTCCTTGGTATCACACCGCGCGACTCAGCTTTTGCCGGCGTGCGCCGCCCCGGTTCGCAGCGTCCAGATCACCACATCCTTGAGCGCGCTGCCCAGCGCCCCGTCGAACGCGGCGACGATGTCGTCCATCCCGCTGCTGGCTGCGGGCGCCTTCTGGTCCGTCGAGGTCCAGTCGACGATCTCGCGCTCGGGCATCTTGACCAATCGGGCGATCAGCCGGACATGCGCCTCGGGCGTGCCTTCACTTAACTCGGCCTGGAACTCGCGCAACTCGACCTTGAGCACATAGTCGGAGCGCAGCCCGACCGACTCGCGGCCGATGGCGACGATCCTGCCCGTGTTCTCGAACGATTCGATCATCAGCGTCTGGACCATCGCTGGCGCCACGTCGGTCCACACCGCGCGCTCGAAATAGTCGATCGTGGTCAGCGAGTGGCGCGCCGCGATGCGTGCGGTGTTGAGCGATGCGGCCGAGGTGGGCCTCTCCACGATGAGCTGCCAATCGACTGTCGGTAAATCGTCCGGATAGGTGCTCTTTGGCGTCAGGTCGTAAATCCGCGGCGGTGGGGCGTCCAGACCGGGGACGATGCCCGAGCAACCGCCCAGCACCAGCGCCGCCGCCGCTAGCGCCGCGGCGAGGATCCTCTTGAGCGTCATTCCGCGCGCACTCCCTGATGCTGGTCGCCGAACAGGAACCGGGCCGGGTCTTTCTCGAGCTCCTCGGTCAGCCGGGTCATCGCGCGCACCAACCCGCGCGCCTCTGTAAGGAACTGCGAGAATTCGTAAAGGCCGGTGGCGGCGAAGTCGCGGACCGGGCGCCGGTTCTCCTCGACTACGCTGTTGAGCGACCGGCTCAACGCGGTAAAGGATTCGGCGCTGGTCTCCACGTCGTCGATCGCGGTTTCCATCTTTCGCGACAGGGTCTGGACCTCCTCGAGCGTGGTCTCCGCGGTCTTGAACACCCGGCTTATGTCCTCGGTACTGTTGCGCAGGTTGTCGGTGATGACGCGGACGTTCTCCATGCTCTGCGAAATCCGGCCGATGTTCTCGTCGCTAAGCAGCACGGTGAGTTGCTGCGCCGCGTCGTTGATTTGGCCCAGCGTCCTGGGAAAGTCGGCGAATACCTTCTGCAACGACGACAGCTCGGCGTCCATCTCCGGATAGGGCGGCTCCGACGTACCGGGCATCAGATCGGCCATCTCGTCGGGCGCCTTGTCGGCTGCGTCGGCAGTGCTGAGCTGGATGAAGGTGACGCCGGTGATGCCCAGGATTTCCAGCCGCGCGGTGGTGTTCTCGCGCACCGGAGTGCCCTCCTGCACCTGGATCACGACCTCGACGAGCCCGGTTTCGGGGTCGATGCGGATCTTGTGCACTTCGCCCACGCGCACCCCCTGGTAGCGCACGTCGTTGCCCTCCGACAGGCCGGTCACGTCGCCCGGGAAGCGCACCAGATAGTACTGCTCGGCCACCGTCTCCGGCTTGGCCGACCAAAGCGCGAAGCCGACCGCGCCAAACAGCAGCGCGAGCACGAAAAGCCCCACGATGACGTGGCTGGCCCTGGTTTCCATCGTTCCCCCTTCGCGTGCTCAGACTTCCACGACCGCCCGGGCGCGTGGGCCCCGGAAGTATTCATGGATCCACGGATGATCGAGTTTCAGCAGCTCCTCGACCGTCCCGACGATAACACGCCGGTCCACGAGCACTGCAATACGGTCACAAATGGTCATCAGGCTGTCCAGGTCGTGCGTCACCATGAATACTGTCAGCGTCAGGCTGCGCTGAAGATCCAGGATCAGCTGGTCGAAGCCCGCCGCGCCGATCGGGTCCAGCCCCGCCGTGGGCTCGTCAAGGAACAGGATCTCGGGGTCGGTCGCCAGCGCGCGCGCGAGCCCGGCTCGCTTTCGCATTCCGCCCGACAACTCGGAAGGGTACTTGTCCGCGGCGTCGGGCGGCAGCCCGACCAGCCCGACCTTCAGCACCGCCAGTTCGTCGACCAACGCCGGCGTCAGCTTGGTGAATTCCTTGAGCGGCACCGCGACGTTCTGTGCCACCGTGAGCGACGAGAACAGGGCGCCGTCCTGGAACAGCACGCCCCAGCGCTTCTGGAACTCGCGCCGCCGGCGCTGGGTCGATTTCCAGACGTCGTGGCCGAACACCTCGACTGTGCCCGCCGCCGGGCGGTTCAAGCCGACGATCGTGCGCAGCAACACCGACTTGCCGGTGCCCGAGCCGCCCACGACACCGAGCACCTCGCCGCGCCGCACTTCCAGGTTCAGGTTCTCGTGCACCACGTCCGAACCGAACCGGTTGACCAGGCCGCGCACGGAGATGATCGAGCCCTGCGCCACCGCCTCAGATACCCATATACGAGAACAGGATCGAGAACATCGCGTCGAAGGTGATTACCAGGAAGATCGACTCGACCACCGACTGCGTCGTCAGCCGTCCGACGCTCTCGGCGCTGCCCGAGACCTGGAGCCCCTCGAAACAGCCGACCATGGCGATCAGGTAGGCGAAGACCGGCGCCTTCACGATGCCGACCAGATAGGTCGACAGGCTGATCGCGCCGTCTAGCTGCAGGATGAACTGCGAGAACGTGATGTCGAGCACGAGGAGCGCCATCACCGCGCCGCCCGCCAGCCCGACGACGTCGGCGTAGAAGGTGAGGAGCGGCAGGGTGATCACCAGCGCGAAGATGCGCGGCAGCACCAGCACCTCGATCGGGTCGATGCCCAGCGTCTGCATCGCCGCCACTTCCTCGTTGACCTTCATCGTGCCGATCTGCGCGGTGAAGGCGGAGCCCGAGCGGCCGGCGATGACGATCGCGGTGACCAGGATGCCCAGCTCGCGCAGGACCGACACGCCCAGCAGGTTGACCGTGAATACCTCGGCGCCGAAGCGCGCCAGCTGGTCGGCGCCCTGGAACGCCAGCACCACGCCGATCAGGAACGCGAGCAGCCCCACGATGGGCAGCGCGTTCACGCCGACCTGCTCCATGTGGTGAACCAGCGAGGTCATCGGCATCTTGGCGCGGAATGTGAGCACCCGGCCGACCGCGAAGACGGTCAGCCCGAAAAAGCCGATCAGCTCGCGCCCCTTGCGCCCGAAGCTGATCACGCCGCCGCCGCAGCGTGCGACGAAGCGCACCGCAGCGTCGGCGATGCGCGCCAGGATCGCGCCCAGCGTCTTCGGCGGCTTGTCGGCGACCTGGTGGACCTCGCCCGCGACCCGCTCGACCCGGTCGATCATCGCGGCATGTGCCGTGCGGGCGCCGACGATCTCCAGCTCAAGTCCGCGCTGGGTCAGCGCGCGGCGCATCAGGTGGAGCAGCCAGGCACCGGTGGCGTCGATGGTCTCGAGGCCCGACAGGTCGATGCGCGCGTGCCGCAACGCTCGGTGGCGGCCGATGCCGGCCACCGTCTGCGCCACCTGGCGCTCCAGCGTCTCCGCCTGCTCGACCTCCCACGCGCCGTGCGCGGCGATACGGCAGCGGTCCCCATCCATCTCGGCCTCGAGCCGAGCGCGTGGGCTGTCCATGCGCGTTTTCCGCGTTCGTGCGTCCCCCTGAGGCGAGACTGGTATCACGCTTTCGAGAGGGCGCAAAGAACGAGCGGCGGGCGGATGCGGTCAGGATTCCGGCCCGTGCTGCCGCAGGCGCCCGGCAATCCACTCGGCGAAGCGGGTCCGCCGCGCCTCGGGCGTGGCCTCGACGGCACCGGCGGCCTGTCCCGCTGCGCCTCGCATCGAGACGGCTTCCGTATCGGTCGTCCAAGCGGAAGGGGTGGCCCCTGAAATCGAAGCTGCGGCCAGCGTCTTGCGCACTTCGACCCAATAGGTGAAGACGCGCAGCATGTAGGGTCGATTGTATTCCTTGTTCGCCGAATGATAGTGGCCGACCGCCTGGACCCAGCTGCCATGGCTCGCCTTGAGCTGCATCAGGTAACCGGCGGCGTAGGCGACGTTGCGCGCCGGGTCGAGTGCCGCGTCCAGCGAGGCGAAGGCGTCGCCGTGGTAGAACATGTTCACCTGCATGCAGCCGACGTCGATATTCTCGACGCCCTTGGCGGCCAGGGCCTCGACCTCGGCCACCGCGTCCTCGCGCGAGGGGAAATATCTGCCTCGGCCCTCTGCCATCACGGTCCACGGCCAGGCAATTGTTGCCGCGTGCTCGTCGCGCCAACGACCCGATTCGGCCAACGCGATCGAGCTGAGGAGCCCTGCGGGGATGCCGTGCTCCCGCTCCGCCGCGGCGATGTGCCGGGCACAGGTTCCTTCAAGGATTTCAACGCCCTTCCCTGCACTCGCCGGTACGGAAACGCTACCCAGCAAGGCTGCGCCCAGCACGGCTTGGAGGAGGCGGGTGAGACAATGGAGCGGTTGCGGAATGGTCATGGCACCCGTCGGGGTCGCAACGGCTGTGCCAGAGTCCGTGGCCGGGCGCTGGGCTATGGCGCGAATTCGCTTGCATTGCACAACAATCGTGCAGTCCGTGGCCAAGTTTTTGTCAACGCGTAAAAATCTACCATGAATCGGAATTGCTTACAGAATTTCCTTGATTTCCTCCGATTCGCTCCGCAAATTGTGCACTGCGGCATACGCCACCGTCTTATGACGGCCCCGCGCGATGTCGCACTGAGCGTTTCCTCCCTATGAACTCGGGCCGCACCCGACGGTGCGGCCCGTTTTTTCTTGGTGCGCCAGGCGGGCGTCGGGCGATGGCATGACGTGTTGATCTCGCCGGCCGGATCGAAGCGACGGGCCGCGCCGGCCCTACGCCGCTTCCGGCGGCTCCCCCGGCGCCGTCCCGCCCCCGGGTCCCAGCGCGCGCTGCATCAGCACGCAGTCGACCCAGGTGCCGAATTTGTAGCCCGACGCCTCCAGCAGCCCGGCGCGGCGGAAGCCCATTCGCCGATGGAAGCGGATCGAGGTTTCGTTGAGCGAGCTGCCGATCACCGCCACCATTTGCCGGCAGCCCGCGGCCTCGCAGCGCGCGATCAGCTCGCTCAGGAGCGCGCGACCCAGCCCGCCTCCCTGCGCCTCGGGCAGGACGAAGATCGAGTCCTCGACCGTGAAACGGTAGGCCGAACGCAGCCGGTAGGGCGTGGCACAGGCGTAGCCGACCACTCCGCGCGGTCCCTCGGCCACGAGGAATGGCAGGCCGTGGCGCCGCACCTCCGCCATGCGCCGCGCCATCTCCTCTAGACCGGGCACGGCCTCCTCGAGCGTCCAGAGCGTGTGCTCGACGAAGTGGGCGTAGATGGCGTGGATCGCGGGGACGTCGCTGTCTTCGGCATCCCTCAGCGCCCAGCCGAGCGCGGGCGCAGGGATGCTCATCGGCGCACGAGCTCCGGGACCACCTCGGACAGCGTGTCGATCACGCCGCGCATTTGGGCGCGCAGTGTCGCCAGGTATGGCCGGCGCTCGATCCGCGTCTCGTCCATGTAGAGCGCGCGGTTGATCTCGATCTGCAAGGCGTGCACGCCCGCGTCGGGGCGGCCGTAGTGGCGGGTGGTATAGCCGCCGGCGTAGGGCGCGTTGCGCGTCACCACGTAGCCCTGGCCGCGCAGCCGCTGCTCGACCGCGTCGGCGATGGCCGGGTCGCACGCGGTGCCGAAACAGTCGCCGAGCACGAAATCGACACGCCGGCGGCCCGGGTCCTGGTCCATCGGCCCGCCGATCGAAGGCATGGAGTGGCAGTCGATCAGCACGCAGCTGCCGAAGCGATCGCGCGTTTCGCCGATCAACGCCGCCAGCGTCTCGTGATAGGGGCGGTAACAGCGCTCGACCCGCTCGAGCGCTTCGGCGAAACGCAGCTTGCGCCGGTAGATCTCGGCACCAGTGCATACGACCCGCGCCACCGTGCCCAACCCTGCCGCGACCCGCGGTGACGCCGCGTTGACGTATTCGGGCAGCGCGTCCTCGAACATCTCGGGGTCGAGCTCGAACGGCTCGCGGTTGGGGTCGACATAGGCGCGCGGGAACAGCGCGCGCAGCAGCGGCGCGCCCATCGCCGGGGCGTCGCCGAAGATCTCGTCGACGAAGGCGTCCTCGGAGCGCCGGATGGTGACGTCGTCGAGCGGCGAGTCGAGGACGAAGTCGTCCGGATAGGCCGCGCCCGAATGCGGCGAGGCGAACACCAGCGGCACGGTCTGCGTCGCCGGGGCCAGCACCTCGCACGGCGGCGCGTCGGTCTCGCGGGGAAGGGGGGCCATATCCATGCGTTCCCAGATAGTGCATCGCGCCGCGCGTGTCACCTGTAGGGATCGCACGATCCGTCCGGGTCGCGCGGACGCGCTGCCCCTCGGTCAGAGACAGACCATTGGCCGGTGCCGCGCACGACCCCGGGGTGCCGTGCGACGACGAAAGCCGCCACCCGCTTTACCGCTTGTTAGGCTTCGGCCGATAGCGTCACGGAATACGACGCCTTATAGTTCCCCGATCGCAAGCTTGCTCAGAGATATCGCGATGGCCCGCATCCTGATCGCCGAGGACGATCACTCGCTCCGGCGCTTTCTGGCCAAGGCGCTCGCGCGCGCCGGGCACGAGGTCGACGCCGTCGGCGACGGCGCCGCGGCCGAGATCGCCGTGGGCGACGCCGAGTACGACGTTCTGATCGCGGATATCGTCATGCCCGGGCTGGACGGGATCGAACTCGCGCGCCGCGCCGCGGCGACCCAGCCGGGCATGCGCATCATGTTCATCACCGGCTTCGCAGCCGTCGCACTCAAGGCCCGCCAGCTCGCCCCGCACCCCGACGCCAAGGTCCTGTCCAAACCCTTCCACCTGCGTGATCTGGTCGACGAGGTGGACCGAATGCTGGCGGCGTAGGCTACGGGGCTTGAAATCCCCCGCCCCATGCAGGATATAAACGGCCCCCACGGGATGGGCGCGTAGCTCAGCGGGAGAGCACTACGTTGACATCGTAGGGGTCGCTGGTTCAATCCCAGCCGCGCCCACCATTCTTTCCTTGTATTTCAATGGATTGATTGTGCACCGAGCCTGAACCTTCGGCTCTGCTTACACGCGACCCACGCGTGTGCCGGCTGGGGCGTTCCTACCACCACTCCAAACGTCCCGCGGCCGCGTCAGGAAGCCGCGCGGCACCCGCTTCGGGGTTGGGGTCATGAAGGGCAAAACCCCTGTGGACGCCTTATAGGGAGCTTGCCGGAAATGACCCCAGCCCCGCCGAAGATCAGGCTCGCACGCCTGCTCGCCATGCGCCCGCAGGGCCGGGCCGGTCGGCATCCGCTGCGGGGGAGCTGCGCCCGGTGGGCGTGGACCCCGAGCCCCTGCTCGAGGGCGTGTGATGCGCATCGACGCCGGCGCCATCGCCGCGCGTCCCCACCCGCCACGGCCGCCGTGGATCAGGGTGAGCGCGCGCGTCGCGGCGGGGTTCCTCGGCGTGAGCGAGGTGACCCTGTGGTGCTGGCGCGAGGAGAGCGTGGGCCCGCCCTGCACCGTGCCTCCGAAGCGAGACAGCAGCGCTGTTGCTCGAACCGGCGCAACGCGGGCGCAAGCCACGGCATGGACCTGTGCGACGCGCCCAACGCGATCCACGACATTCAGAGACAACTATCAATATAGGCTAAGCCTACTCTGATAGTTGTCCTATTTTCTTGCGCTGATAGTCACCCAGGGGAAGCGCCAGGCCACGCGGTCGGGATCCAAGGCGCCGGGCATTTCGGCGAATGGCTCGATTTCGATATCCTTGAACCCGACAGCCTCATGCGCCTGCACCAGATCCATTTCGTTCAGGGGGCGCATATACGGCTCGTTGTTCCGGCGCGCATGGCCATAGTGCACGAAACGGTTGAAAGGGTCGTCATCGGCGAGAAAATCCAGATGGACGATCCGACCACCGGGCTCCAGAACCCGATACGTTTCCTCTATGAGCTGTTCGACCGCCTTGGGCGCCATCTCGTGGAGCAGCATCGTCGAGGTAACCAGATCGAAAGCGTTCTCCTCGAGGCCTGTGTCCTCGGCCCGGCCCTGCTTGAAGACCACATTTCGCGCTTGGTCGTGCGTTGCCGTCACCGCCGCGAATTTCAGGCATGGCTCGGAAACATCGACTCCAACGACCTTGGCGTCGTGCAGTTCAGTATAAAAGGGGCGCGTGCTTTTGCCGAAACCGCAACCCAGGTCGAGGACGCGTTCAGGCGTTCCGTCACGGACCGCGAAATCGGCCAATCGATAGTGCAGGTCCTGGTCTCTCGCCAGCAACGGGGTCGTACTCCGGGCGCCACGTTCGTAAACGATGCCGGCAAGTTCGTCGCCACACACGCCGCCCGGATGCTGGTGAATGTCGATCCGGGTAAAATATTTCGGAGGTTCGAACTCAGGGTCGAGTTCCAACAGTCCATCCGGCAGTGGCTGATTAAGCCACGTCACAAGCTCGTCCCGATTCGGTTCGTGCGCCGGGACCAGCCCGTACCGACCCGAATATTTCATGCGCTGAAGGTGGCGCTCCATCCAGCCATAGAACTGATAGAGCGTCTCGTCGGACATCAGCGCCTCGACCTCGTCTGCGGATTCGGGCGCCTCTCGATCCGCCCGCCGGGCACCCGCCACACGGTCCTCGTAACGCTCTTTCAGGCTCCGATAAATCGGTCCGGTCCAGTGAAGCTTACATCCGAGGAGAAAGTCCTGATACGCGTCGAAACGGCGGCCTAACTCCAACTCCATCTGCTCGTCTCCCTGTCGGAATTCCTCGCGATGCCGACCGCGGATCAGGTGATGCCTTTGGCGGCCTGCCGTCCAACGATGGTTTCCATCAAATGCGCAACAAACGCGTCGCGATCCTCCGCGAGCACCCTGCGTTCCGTTTCGTCGGGACGGTAATGGTCCAGCTGACCTTGTTCCAGGAGGCCTTTTTGTTCCAGCACCTTTTCCAGACTGCGTAAACGATCCCGGGTTACATGCAACTCGGCCGCCAAATGCATGATCATCCCGAGGGCACGATCCATGGCAGGATCGTCGAAGAAAACCTGTTCCGGTGGTGAATCCATCGTTGCCTCGTCGCAGGTCAAACCGTTTCGCGTCGTCGGTCGCCGAGCCAGCGCGCAACCGGCCCGCGTGTGACGCCTTCGCGCAAAACCCCATCCTCGCCGAACTGGTCCAGCGTATGGAAAAAGATTGGCTCCGTCGTTTCAGCGGTCAACACGCGCCGCCGGAACTCATCGATATAGCCTTCCCGTACTTCGTCAGTACTCCGCTTCACCGCATATGCCACCATCGGTGGAAGCAGATCGAACCCAACGAAGTGCAAGCCGTTGTGAAGCGGGAAAAGGACATCCTCGACGGCGCCGTGCCAACCGTCGTGCCGGTAGGAAGTCGGTCTGCCAGCCGTCGTGCAGCTCAGCATCGCGCGTTTGCCGCGCATGCCGCCCTGGTCGAACATGCGGCCGGCCCCATACGCGTAGCCGAGGGCGAACACCCGCTCGAACCAGCCCTTGAGGATGGCCGGAGCCGAGTACCACCAAAGCGGAAACTGGAAAACGACGAAGTCCGACCAATTCAGCTTGGCCTGCTCGTCGACAATATCGGGTGCCAGGGCTCCGGACTCGTAAGCGGCCATCTGCTCCGCGGGATAATCGAGCCGGTCGGGATTGATCCGTGCCTGAAAGTCGCCGGGCCCCGCGACGGGATTGAAGCCGATGGCGTACAAGTCCGACTGCTTGACTTCGTGCCCGGCGTCGGCGAGGGCTGCGAGCGCTGTGTCCCGCATGGCGCCGTTGAACGAACGAGGCTCAGGATGAGCGAACACCACCAACGCTTTCATAGTCCCTCGGTCATCCATGGTTGGAACGCGAAACGATCCAAACACATTGGCGGAGATGCGGCCACACCGAGACGATCACAGAATTGTGCAAAGGTATTGCGGGCCGAACCGTCAACGTCGAGCACAAGATGCCGGCGAGGATTTCGGATGCTGAGGAGACAATAATGCCAACAAATTCGGACTTCGATATTGCAGCCATAGACGTCGTGGTGAACCCGATGACGCCTGAGATCATGGCTATGCGACCGGATTGGGCGCGCAGCTTTTTCGTCGGCAAGATCGGCCGTGGTCACGACGACGCCCTCGGGATCACAGCCGAGAAGATGATCGAATTGATGGACGACGCCGGCATCGCGCGGGCATTCCTGGTCGCGACGCGGACTGGCCGTCTGGGGCTTCCGGGAAGCTGGCATCTTCCCTACGAGATGGTGGCGGATTTGGTTGCAATATATCCCGACAGGTTTTCCGGTCTGGCCGGCGTCGATCCCACCATGGGCATGGAAGCTCTGCGCGATCTGGAATTTGCCGTCAGCGAGCTGGGCTTCATCGGGGCGCACAGCTATCCGCATTGGTTCGAGATGGCGCCCGACGACGCTCGGTATTATCCAGTCTATGCGAAGTGTGTGGAGCTGAGCATACCGATCCAGCTCCAGGTCGGGCAGTCGCTGATCTACACCCCCGAGCAACGCCTACGAAGCACGGCGCGCCCGATATCGCTGGATCCGGTGGCGTGCCATTTCCCCGAGCTTCGTTTGATCGGAATACATATCGGCGTTCCTTGGGCGGACGAGATGATCGCCATGGCCTGGAAACACGAGAACGTGTTCATCGGCTCCGACGCCCACTCGCCGCGGTATTGGCCCGCGGGCTTCGTCCAATTCCTGGACAGCTATGGACGCGACAAGGTCCTTTTCGGGACCGACTTCCCTGTACTGGGTTTCCGCCGCACACGAGAGGAATTCGAAGCCCTGGATCTGCGTCCTGAAACGCGTCGCAAGGTTCTCCGCGACAACGCCGCACGTGTCTACGGGCTCGACCGCAATCCGTGATGGTCACCCTTGATCATGTTTCTGCGTGATCGCCGATTCGTGCCACGGGATCACAAGCCTGCGGGCGCCGACCACCAACACGTAGAACAGGAATCCGACGACGGTGAGGTGAATGATCACCGCAAAAAGACTCCTGGTCTCGTAGGCGTTCATCTTGGCTACGGCCATGGCGCCGAGACCCTCGTTACCGCCGAGATATTCGCCCACCACCGCACCGATGATCGCGAGGACCACGCCAATTTCCATGCCGGTGAGGATGTAGGGTAGCGCGCTCGGCAGCTCCAACGAACGGAAGGTTTGCCAGCGGCTCGCGTTGAGACTTCGCATGACGTCGCGGTGGCCCAGAT
>CAZMTC010000021.1:0-29871 GCA_964569105.1 uncultured Alphaproteobacteria bacterium
CGGGACCGGGCGGTACACCGAATGGGACCGCTACCGCGACTACCGCCGGGTGCTGCTGGCATCGCCCGAGGGGCGGCGGGTGCTCAACGACATCCTGGACGCGTGCGGGGTCTACCGGTCGAGCCATGTGCGCGGCGACACCCACGAGACCGCACGCCGCGAGGGCCGGCGCGAGATCGGGCTGACGATCCTGCACCGGATGAACTTCGAGCCGGCCGAGCGGCCGGCGCAGGCCGAACGCGAGGGAGGCACGCATGGCTGAGGAGCGGATCGATAATGCGCCGGCACCGGCCGGGCCGGAGGCGGAGACGGACGGCGGGACCGGCGACGCAGGCGCCGACTGGCGCGCGGCGATCGCGGACCCGGAGGTCCGGCGCAGCGCCGAAAAGTTCACCGACCCGGCGGCGCTGGCGAAGAGCTACCGCGAGCTCGAGCGCAAGCTGGGCGGCGCGGTGACGCCGCCGGGACCCGAGGCGAGCGACGAGGAGCGGGCGGCTTTCGACCGGCGCATGGGCGTTCCGGACGAGCCCGCGGGGTACGAGCTGCGGCTGCCCGAGCTGCCCGAGGAGGCTGCGCCGCTGGCCGAGCGGGTCTACGGGCCCGAGACGCTCGACTGGGCGCGCGGGCTGTTCAAGGCGGCGGGGGTGCGGCCCGACCAGGCGCAGGCGCTGTTCGAGGCGGTGGTCGCGCGCGACATGGAGCAGGTGGCCGCCGTCCAGGCCGAGCGCGGGCGGGCGGCGCAGGCGGCCGAGGCCGCGATGCGGCACGACTGGGGCGGCGCCTACGACGACAATCTGGCGCTGGCCAAGCGCGCGGCCGGGCGGCTTTTCGGCGCCGAGGTGGGCGAGCTGGCGCTGGCCGACGGCGGCCTCCTGGGCAACGACCCGCGCTTCCTCAAAGGGCTTGCGGCGGTCGGCCGGATGCTGGGCGAGGACGGTTTCCTCGGTACGCAGGCCGGCGAGGACGGGCGCAAGAGCGTCGAGGCGCGGCTCGAGGAGCTGCACGCCAAGGGGCTCGACGCGCTGACCGCCGCCGAGCGGGAGGAGAAGGCGGCGCTCTACGAGACGCTCTACGGCGGTCAGCCGGCCCGGCGCGCCTTCGGCAGCGGTTGACGCGCGGCGTCCGAAACCGTCGATCGGGTCGGACGGCCGCCGGCCCTCGGGGCGCCGGCCCTTTTTCGTTTGGGAGAACAGGATGAAGCGATCTCCGCCCTTCGGGGCGTACGCGCGGCGCGCGCCCCGGCCGCTGCCGGCGGCGCGGGCCCGGGCGCTCGACGCGCGGCTGTTCCGGCTCAACGCCGACCCGCTCAAGCGCGAGTTTGGCGACCGTGAATTCCAGGACCATGTGGTGCGTGCCTTCGAGATGGCATACCCACCCCAGGGCCGAGAGCCGCGAGCCGGTGAGCGACGCGCTGCCTGCGTTCGAGCCGGCGCCGGCGCCCGGCGATGTGCTGCCCGAGGCGGCGGTGGGGCCGGGACAGGCGAACCGGCCGCGCGACGTGATCGGGGCGAAGCGCGTACTCTCGGCGCTGGGCGGCTACGACTTCAAGGTCGACGAGGAGTCGTCGACGACGCCGGGGCCGGGGCTCTTCGCGGCGGTGAAGCGGTTCCAGGGGGCGAACGGGCTGAACCCGGACGGGGTGCTGCAGCCGGGCGGGTCGACGCTGCGGAAGGCCGCGGAGAAGGCGTTTCCGGGCGAGGGGCTGGAGCAGCGGGTCGAGAAGGCGGCGCTGTTCAACCCCTACTTCGAGACGAAGCGGCGCAAGGCGGCGGACGCCGAGTTCGCGGCGTTCAAGGCGGCCTCAACGACCGATACCGGCAATCAGATGGAGGGTGCGGACTCGCTGGACGCGGGCTTCGAGACTGCGGAGGCACCTTCCGCTGATTCGGTGGATGCCGCAGGCAAGGCACCCGAGCCATTGCTGGCGGGCGACGTCGATCCTCGCAACGATCCCAGGACCCATGAACCCGTCGATCCCGACGAGCTTCGCGACGCGCTCGAATTCGAAGAAGAGGGGGCTGACGACTACGACAACGCGTTCAACGATCCATTCGACGCAGTCATCGCCAGACAGTTGGCAGGCGAGGCGGAAGAGGTCACAGCGCGGCTGTTTCCCGACGTCCTGCCTCATAACAACGAAGCCGACGCCTTCCGCCATGCCTATTGGTCCTACTTGATGACGAGGCGATTGGGGTCATCGAAGGCAAAGCAGTTCACGGACGGCCACGAGCGGAATCCGGACCAGCCGGTGGCGGAGCAACTCATGGACCTCTTCAACAACGCGATCGGCCGGCTGCTGGCCGAAGACACACGCCACAGGGAGCGCGATCCAACCGAACTGATCCTCGAAGCGCTCGACTCCGGCGTGCTCAAGGCGGAGCCATTTCGGTCTAGGTGAGTGCACCTCGAACATGCTATGTTCATTTTATGTTCACGGCTGGCCGCCAGTGCCCTGTCGCCGGGATTGAACCGTCGGTGTCCGGCCGACCCAAGGAGGCACCACCATGAGGCGTGGTTGGCTGAAGTACTGCGGGGCGGTTGTTGCGATCGCCGCCGTCGCCGCAATCGTGCACTCGTTGACGACGACATGCGCGCAAAGCGTCGTATGGATCGCAAATGCGATGCCGGAAGGGGATTTGCGGGCCATTATCGCCTACCGAGGAACGCCAATTTGGTCGGGCGATGTCCGGCCGGGCGAAGAGAGGCGGGTGGCGCTGGCGGTGGACGGCTGGTGGATCGAAGGGGCGTTCGACGTCGAGGTTGAGCACGACGCATTGCCGAATCCAATGACGGCGAAGACCGGCAGCTATATCGCTGTGCAGGAGTTGCTCTACGACAACTATTTGTACCGCTTCACGGTGAACGGCGGCGGTATCGCATATGAAGGCTATCCGATGTCTTCTGGCGTAATGGAATATGGTCGCGCCAGGCCATTCACCATCGATCCGCTCAACGCTCCCGGAAAATGGCTGTTGCGGTTCAGTGGCTGTGCCGATCGACATGTCGGCGAGTGGCTCTCGTTGTCCGGAAAGTAGGAACAGGTAGCGCCCTGCGGCACGCATCAGGGCGGCCAGCCCGCCAGGCGCACCTTTGGCGGCGGTCGACGCGCGGCGTCCGAAACCGTCGATCGGGTCGGACGGCCGGTGCCTTCGGGCTTCGGCGTCGCACGCAGCGGGACGAACCGGGTGAGACGCGTTCCCGTCGCAGAAGGCCGGACGATCCCTTCCGCAAGGAGGTTCCATCGATGACCAAATCCCTGCCCGCACGGCCGGGGAAGTACTCGGACGCGCTGGCGCGGCGCATCTGCGAGCGGATCGCGGCGGGCGAGAGCCTGCGCGCGGTGTGCCGGGACGCCGACATGCCCTCGACGCAGGCGGTGTTCAAATGGCTGCTGGACGACCGGCGCGAGGCGTTCCGGCGTTGGTACACGCTGGCGCGGGAAGTGCAGGCGGACGTCCTCGCCGACGAGCTGGTCGACATCGCCGACGCCGCGCACGACAAGGACGACGCGGCGCTGGCCAAGCTGCGCATCGACACGCGCAAATGGGTGGCGGCCAAGCTGCGGCCCAAGAAGTACGGCGACAAGATCGACCTGCGCGGCCATATCGGTATCGCGCACGAGGACGCGCTGCGCGCGCTCGAGGCCGAGGACGAGGCCGGGGCGGCGGGCGCGGCGGGCGCGGCGGGCGGCGATGCGTGAGGCCGAGCGGCGGCTGCGCCTCCGGCTGCGCGACGACTTTCCGTTCTACGCCGAGCGCTGCCTGCATATCCGACCCAAGGCCGGCGGGCTGGCGGCGTTCCGGCTCAACGCGGTGCAGCGCCTCGTCCACGGCCGGCTCGAGGACATGCTGGAGCGGCGCGGGCGGGTGCGGGCGCTGGTGCTCAAGGCGCGGCAGCCGGGCATCAGCACGCTGGTTCAGGCGCGATTCTTCTGGCTCGTCACCCACGGGCACGGCCGGCGGGCCTTCATCCTGAGCCACCGGCAGGAGGCGACCGAGAACCTGTTCGGCATGGCGAGCCGGTTCCACCGCCACTGCCCCGAGGCGGTGCGGCCGCGGACCTCCGCCTCGAACGCGCGCGAGCTGGCGTTCGACGGGCTCGACAGCGGCTACCGCGTGGGGACGGCGGGGGCGGCGGATGTCGGCCGGTCGGACACGATCCAGTACTTCCATGGCTCGGAGGTGGCGTTCTGGCCCAACGCGGCCGAGCACATGGCCGGGGTGCTGCAGGCGGTCCCCGACCGGGTGGGCACCGAGGTGATCCTGGAGAGTACGGGCAACGGCATCGGCGGGCTGTTCCACAATCTGTGCCGTGCGGCGATGCGTGGCGAGGGCGACTACGAGCTGGTGTTCGTGCCGTGGTTCCTGCACGAGGAGTACCGGGCGGACGCGGTGGAGGGCGAGGCGCCGCTGCCGGCCGCGCTGGCCGAGTACGCGGCGCTGCATGGGCTCGATCCGGCGCAGGCGCGCTGGGCGGCGCGCAAGAACGCCGAGCTGGCCGCGGCGCTGCGCGCGCCCGCCGACGCGATCTGCTGGCGCTTCCGCCAGGAGTATCCGGCGACGGTGGAGGAGGCGTTCCAGGCCGCCGACCACGACGCCTTCATCCGGCCCGAGCACGTCATCCGCGCGCGCGCCTTCACAGCGCCCGAGCAGAGCCACGCGCCGCTGGTCCTCGGCGTCGACGTGGCGCGCGGCGGCGGCGACCGCACGCGCATCCTCGACCGCCAGGGGCGGGTGCTGGGCGCGCGGGTCAACCTGGTGCTGGACACGGCCGACCTGATGGCGGTGGCCGGGATCGTGGCGCGGACGATCGAGCGGCTGGACCCGGCGATGAGCTTCGTCGACGCGACGGGGCTGGGCGCGGGCGTCTACGACCGGCTCGCCGAGCTGGGCTTCGCCCGCGCGGTACGGCCGGTGAACTTCGGCGCGGCGGCGTCCGACGGACGGGCATACGCCAACAAGCGCACCGAGATGTGGGCGGCGCTGCGCGACTGGCTGGCCGACCCGGCGGGCGCCGACATCCCCGACGAGGACGGGCTGCACGCCGAGCTCACCGCGCCCGGCTACCGCCACGACAGCCAGGGGCGGCTGCTGCTCGAGCGCAAGGAGGACGTGCGCGCGCGGACGGGCTTCTCGCCCGACGGCGCCGACGCCGCGGCGCTGACCTTCGCCGAGCCGGTGCGGCCGGCGGCGCGGGGACGGCGGCGGCCGGCGCGGGCGGAGAGCGGGTATCGGGTGCTGGGGTGAGCGCGGCCGGGAACGGGATCGCGGTCCGCCCTGCGGCGCCTGCGGATCTGGATCAGCTCACGCACCTGGCGGCGCGGTTCTGCGCCGAGAGCGGGCTCGGCCTGACCTTCGACCGCGAGCGGGCGCAGGCGACGCTGTGGCGGGCGATTCACGACGCAGGCGAGGTGGCGCTGGTCGCCGAGCGCGACGGCCTGATCCTGGGCGGGGCGCAGCTCCGCTTCGAGGCCGAGTGGACCGCCGAGACGCTGGGCTACGTGGTCAAGTTCATCGTCGAGCCCGAGGCGCGCGGCACGGCCGCGGCGCGGGCGCTGGTTGGGGCCGCGGTGGAGGCGGCGCGGGCGCGGGGCGCGGCGCAGCTGTTCGCCGCGGCGACCGCCGACATGGGGCCGCGGGTCGAGGCGCTGTTCGTGCGCCTGTTCGAGAAGCAGGGCTTCCGGCCGCTGGGGCGGTTCCTGGTGCGGGCGGTGTGAGTAAGGATGCGGCACAATCTCCACCGGGGTTTCGACCGCGGCAGGGCTTGCCCGGTCCCGATCGGAAGGCTGCCGGCCGCGCGGTCGCGATTGACGATCGCTCGCGGGCGGCACCATATTCAGAAAGCGGTAACGCGCGGCCGGCTACGGTCGCGGGCGAAAGGATCCAGGACATGCCTGAACGGGTCTACTACGTGAAGGCCGAATGGGACGAGGAGGCGGAGGTCTGGTACGTCTCGCAGTCGGACGTTCCAGGCCTGGCGGCGGAAGCCGCGACCCCGCAGGAGATGATCGATCTCGTCGGCGAACTGGTTCCGGAACTCCTGGAGCTCAACGGCCCGGACGATCAGGCGGAGGTGCCGTACAGCCTGATGTTCGATCACCTGAAGGCCCATCGCGCTGTTGCTTGATGGGCGACCTCGCGCCCGAGCCGGCTGCGCGACGTGACCGACGCCGAGTGGGTGCTGTCACGATCGCATCCCGCACCATTGTTTAGTCCATAAGCGACCAATCGCTTGGAGCACATCGCGTTCAGGTCGAGTTGGAGCCTTTTCGAGCCCTCTCCCGAAGGTGGAGGGGTGGCAGGAGGGGTCGAAGATACGATGCCGCGCCAGAGGCGCGGGGCTTGTCGTCGACCCCCCTCCCTGACCCTCCCCCCTGCGGGGGGAGGGAACGGCTTTGCCGACCGGCACGCGACTTGATCTGAAAGCAAGACGCTCTAGGCGCGGGCGGCGCGGGGAACCGGTGGGGCCGGTCCGCGCCGGCCGCATCCATCGCTCATCCGAACAGGTCCTGCGACCCGGGCAGCGCCCCGGTGCGCGCTGTTGCGCGTGCGCCGGGCAAGCGCGGGCTTCGGCTCGGCCCGGGGGCGGGACAACCCGGACGGATGGCATTTCCTGTCATCAACCGAAAGGGAGAACGGTGAGCACAGACGTGTTCGAGAGCTTCCGCAAGGCGTTCGAGCGTGACGTCCACGACGAATTCCAGAGGCGGGGCTCGAAGCTGCGCGGCACCGTGCGCAGCAAGGACAAGGTGGAAGGCCTGTCCACCACCTTCCAGAAGATCGGCTCCGGCGAGGCCACGACCAAGGCGCGTCACGGCATCGTCACGCCGATGAACGTCGACCACGACCCGGTCGAGTGCACGCTCAAGGACTTCTACGCCGGCGACTGGGTCGACAAGCTCGACGAGCTCAAGGTCGCGCACGACGAGCGCAACGCGCTGGTCCGCGCCGGCGCCTGGGGGCTGGGCCGCAAGGCCGACGCCCTGGCGATCGAGGCGATGGACGCCACCGCCAACGCGGTGGGCGACTTCACCACGGGGCTGAGCAAGACGCTTCTGCTCGAGGCGTTCGAGGCGCTCAATGCGGCCGACGTGCCGGACGACGGGCAGCGCTACGGCCTGCTGTCGCCGCACGCCTGGTCGGAGGCGCTGGCCATCCCCGAGTTCGCCTCGGCCGACTTCGTGGGCAAGGACGACAAGAACCTGCCGTTCCTGACCGCGACCGAGGTGCGCAAGTGGCTGGGCATCACCTGGATCATGCACTCCGGGCTGCCGCTGGCGAACACCGACGACCGGACCTGCTTCGTCTACCACAAGACGGCGGTGGGCCTGGCGATCGGCGCCGACATCACCACCGACATCTCGTGGCACGGCGACCGGGCGGCGCACTTCGTCAACAACTGGATGTCGATGGGGGCGTGCCTGATCGACGCCACGGGCGTGGTCGAGATCCGCGTCGACGACGACACGGCCATCAGCTGAGGGAGGTGAGGCATGGCATTCAGCGACCAGCACCTGACCCTGATCGCGCACGGCGGCCAGGGCAACTTCAAGCTGTGGCACTACCTGACGGCGGACGCGCCGGCCACGGTCGACACCGCCGGCTACTTCGACGCCAAGGCGCGTGAGCTGGGCCTGGGCGACCTGATCCTGGCGGTCCGGGTCGACGATCCGGCGGCGCCCACCGCGGTGAGCGCGGTGGGCTGGCACGTGGTGGTGTCGAACGACGGCACGACCGTGGATGTGAGCGACGCCACCGCCATCGGCCTGACCGACACCGACTGATCGGCCGACCGAGGTGGAACCGTCGACGGAACGGCCACGATGACCTCCGCGAGCCGGCCGGCCTCTGCACAGGGGCCGGCCGGCTCCCTTTTCGGGGCGCGGGCCGCAGCGCGCGGGCCCGATGGGTCATTGACCTGCCTGCGGCCGCGGCGCGGCGGCGCGCCGGGGCTGTGGCACCTGCTGACCGAGCGGCCGCCCGGGCAGGCGACCGAGAGGCTGGCTCGCGGGCCGGTGGCGCCGGGCGACCGGATGCTGGTCGTGCAGGTGGACGACCTGGCGTGTCCCGCGGCGGTGCCGCTGGCGCGGTGGATCGAGGTGCCTTCGGGCGAGTGATCGACGGCCGTCCCTTCGGGGCGGCCTTTTTCGTGAGAGGAGCGAGGATGGCGTTTCAGGCGCAGGCGCTGCGCCGCCCGGAGGAGGGCGGCGGGGCGATGATCTACCGCTATGTGACCGACGACCCGCCCGAGGCGGTGGCGGGGCCGGACTACTTCAAGCCCGCGGCGCGGCGTCTGGCGCCGCACGATCTGATCCTGGTCACCGCGGGCTCGCCGGCGGCGTTCGGGGTGCTGCTGGTCGAGGCGGCGGGCGAGGGCGGCGTGGTGACACGGCCGATCCTGCCGTGGAGCGGGGCGGCGCCGCAGCCCATGCAGGAGAGCGCGGCGGTTCGTGCGGACGAGAGCGTGTCGGCGCACGGCACGGCGGTGGAGGGCTAGGCGATGGCCTCGATCGTGGGGATCGTCAACCGCGGGCTGATCGCCATCGGCGCGGACCCGATCACGGCGCTGGGCGACGGCTCGAACAACGCCAATGCGGCGGGGGCGGTGTATGCGCAGGCGCGCGACGAGCTGCTGCGCGCGCATCCCTGGAACTTCGCCATGGCGCGAGCGCGGCCGGCCAAGCTGGCGGCTGCGCCGGAATTCGGCTTTGCGCACGCCTTCCAGCTTCCCGCCGACTGGCTGCGCACGGTGGCGCTGACCGCCGATCCGGGCGGGCGGCACGCGCTGCGGCACAAGCACGAGGGGCGCACGGTGCTCGCCGACGCGGAGACGGTCCATCTGCGCTACGTCCGCCGGGTCGAGGACCCGAACGTGATGGACCCGCTGTTCCGCACCGCGCTGGCGCTGAAACTGGCCATGGAGGTGGCGGACCGGGTGGCGCATTCGGAGACCAAGGTCGGCCGGGTGGCCGAGCAGCTCGAGCGCGCGGTGCGCCTGGCCAAGGCGGTGGACGGGATGGAGGATCATCCCGACCGGCTGCCCGCCGGATCGTGGACCGGGGTCAGAGGCTGAAATGCCGCGCGCGAACCCGCTGATCCCGTCGGTCAATGCCGGCGAGTTCTCGCCGCGCATGGCGGCGCGGACCGATTTCGCCAAGTACCGCGCCGCGGCGCGGGTGCTGGAGAACTTCCTGCCGCTGGCCCAGGGCGGCGCGGTGCGGCGGCCGGGGCTGCGCTTCGTGGCCGAGGTCAAGGACAGCGCCAAGGCGACGCGGCTCCTGGGCTTCGAGTTCTCGGTGGTGCAGGCCTATGCGCTGGAGTGCGGCGAGGGCTATCTGCGCGTGTTCGCCGAGGGCGGCGCGGTCCATGTGGAGGCGACCGACGCGGCGATCGCCAATGGCGATTTCACGGCCGACATCGCGGGCTGGACGGACTTGTCGACCGGGACGGCCGGGATCGGCCACGACGCGGCCAACGGCCGGCTGCGTCTCGACGGCGCGAGCGCGTCGGTGGCCTGGGCCGAGCAGGCGGTGTCGACGACGGCTGCCGGGCAGGCGCATGTGCTGCGCTTCCGGATCGCGGGCGCGCCGGCGGACGCGGTGCTGCTGCGCATCGGCACGAGCTCCGGCGGCGCGGAGATCACCGACGACTTCGAGGCGCGGCCGGGCTGGCACGCGGTGGCGTTCACGCCCTCCGCGTCGCCGTTCCACGTGCAGTTCCGGAACCCGAAAGCGAAGGCGGTCGCGGTCGACGAGGTGTCGCTGCTGTCCGGCGCGACGGTCGAGGTCGGCACGCCCTACGCCGAGGGGGAGCTGGCGCGGCTGCGGACGACACAGTCGGCGGACACGCTCTATCTGGTGCACGACGCGCATCCGCCGATGAAGCTGCTGCGCTTCGGGCATCTCAGCTGGTCGCTGGTCGAGATCGACTTCCGCGACGGGCCGTACCTGCTGGAGAACCCGGACAGCGACAGAACGCTGCAGCCGAGCGCCGCGAGCGGGACCGACATCACCATCACGGCGGCCGGGCACGCGCCCTTCGCGGCGAGCGACGTGGGCCGGCTGGTGCGGATCAAGCACGGCTCGACCTGGGGCGCGGCGCGGATCACCGGGGTCACCAGCGCCGCGCAGGTGTCGGCCGACGTGCAGGTGGCGTTCGGCGGCACCGGCGCGTCGGCGGCGTGGCGGCTGGGCGCGTGGTCGGCGACCACGGGCTATCCGGGTGTCGCGACGTTCTATCGTCAGCGCTTGTACTTCGCCGGATCGAAGAGCGAGCCCGACCGGTTGTGGGGCTCGAAGATCGCCGAGTTCGAGGAGTTCACACCGGGCACCGAGGACGACGCCCCGGTCGATTTCACCATCTCGTCGGACCAGGTGAACGCGATCCGCTGGCTGGCGCCGGGGCGGCGGCTGGTCGCAGGCACGCTGGGCGAGGAGTATGTGATCCAGGCCAGCGCGCTCGACGAGCCGATCACGCCGACCTCGATCCAGGTGGTGGCGCAGTCGACGGCGGGCAGTGCCGAGGCCGCGCCGGTACGCATCGACGCGGCGGTGCTGTTCGTCCAGCGCCACGGACGCAAGCTCCTGGGCTTCGACTTCCTGGTCGACGCCGAGGGGCGCGCGACCACCGACCTGACCATTCTGGCGGATCATGTCCTTGCGGGCGGGATCGCCGAGCTCGCGTGGCAGAAGGAGCCCGACAGCGTGGTCCACTGCGTTCGCGGCGACGGGCAGATCGCGGCCTTGACCTTCAAGCCGCAAGAGGAGGTGACCGGCTGGTGCCGGCTGGTTACCGACGGCGGGTTCGAGAGTGTGGCGTCGATCCCGGGCGAGCAGCAGGACGAGATCTGGTGCGTGGTGCGGCGCACGGTGGGCGGCCAGACGCGGCGGTTCGTCGAGCGGTTCGCGCCGGTGGACTTCGACGATCCGGCCGGCGCCTTCTTCGTCGACAGCGGGCTGAGCTACGACGGCGCGCCAGCCACGGTGTTCGCGGGCCTCGACCATCTGGAGGGCGAGACGGTGCAGGCGCTGGCCGACGGCGCGGCGGCGGGCAGGTTCACGGTGAGCGGCGGGCAGATCGCGCTGCCGGAACCGGCGTCGAAGGTGCATGTCGGGCTGGGCTACGCCAGCACCTATTCGCCGCTCAAGATCGAGGCGGGGGCGCGCACGGGCTCGGTGCAGGGCGCGGTGCAGCGTTTTCACGGCGTGACGCTGATCCTCGACCGGTCGGGGCCGCTCAAGGCGGGGCCGGCACCGGACCGGCTGGTGGCGATCCCGTTCCGCACCGTGGCCGACCCGATGGACGCCCCGGTGCCGCTGTTCACGGGCGAGCGCTATGTCAGCTTTCCCGGCGACTACGCGGAGGACCCGCGGATTTTCGTGGTCCAGGACCAGCCGCTGCCCTGCACGCTGCTCGGCCTGGTGCCGCATCTCAAGACCTACGAGAGGTAGAGCGATGGAGACCGTATTGGACGGCGCGCCCGCGCGGGCGCGCCGCGATGGCGCGCGCCCGCATGCCGGGGCCGGCCGGATGCCGCGGATCGAGGTGCGGCGGGCGCTGCTGCCCGACTTTCCGGCGCTGCTGGAAATGGGCCACGCGATGGCGGCGGAGAGCCGGGTGGCGTTCCCGCCGATCGACGTGCCGCATGCGCGCGCGACCTTCGAGGCGGCGGTGGAGCGCCCGGGCATCGCCTGCCCGCTGATCGCCGAGGCGGTGGAGATCGAGCGCGTCACGGGCGAGCGCCGGGTGGTGGAGCCGGCCGGCATGCTGGTAGGCGCGCTGGGCCGCTATCTGTTCAGCGCCGAGACGTTCGCCGTGGCCGATCTGCTGCACGTGCGCCCTATGCACCGGGGCGGGCCGGCGGCGAGGCGCCTGATCAGGGCGTTCGAGGACTGGGCCTATCGTGTGGGCGCGGCCTACGTCGTGCTTTCGACCCAATCGGGCGTGGCGCCGGCGGCGACCGGGCGGTTCTTCAGCCGGCTCGGCTACCGCGCCGAGGGCGCGGCCTATCGCAGGGCGCTGGGCTGATGGGAATCGAGACGCTGGTGTTTCTCGGCGCGACTGCGCTCCAGACGGGCATCTCGGTGTCGCAGCAAGCGGCGACGACCCGGTTCGAGAACGCGGTCCTGCGCCAGCAGGCCGAGCTTGCGCGCCAGCGCACGGCGCTGGAAGCCCGCCGGTTTTCACAGCAGCAGTCGCGCCTGCTCGCCACTCAGCGCGCGCGCCTGGCCAATGCCGGCGTGGAGCTGAACAGCGGGACGCCGGTCGACGTTCAGACCGAAACCGCCGCCGAGGGCGACTTCCAGCGCCGGCTGATTCTGGCCGGGGGCACGATCGAGTCCCAGCGGCTGCTGCAGCAGGCGGGCGTGAACGCGGCGCGGCAGCGCGCCCGTACCAACGTCGCCATCGCGTCTTCGGTGCTCGACACCGTCTCGCACGGCCTGAACTCGCCGAAGCTGCTGGGCTGAGCGCGGCCAGACCGCCGGCGCCGCCCGACCATCCAACCATGGGCGCGGTCCCGACCGGGGCCGCGCCCTTTCGATTCCAGGAGATACCATGCCGTCACGCATCCCCGGCCCGGACGCCGTGGGACGGGTCGAGCTGCGCCGGACGCTGCGCGACCCGGGGCTCACGCTTCCGGACCTCGGGCCGGACCTCTTGTCGAGCAGCATCGAAGGCTTGGCGCAGTCGGTCCGGACCTTCGCTCTGCGGCGCTCGCGCACGTCGACGTCACCGCAGGACGTGGAGCCCGCCGACGCCGCGCCAAAAGCCGGCTCGAGTTCTACGGCGGCACCACCGCACGCGCCGACCATGGGGCCGGTGGACTTCGTGCGCGGCGACCTGCGCACCGCGCTCGAAACCTCCGCCGTCGCCGATTTGGGCCGCGAGGCTCGCCGTACCGTCGATGCCGCCCATGCCGCCGGGGAGCCGGCGGGGCCCGCGGTCGGCCGCCTGACCGAGGATTTCGTCACGCGCACGCTGGCACGGGCCGAAAGCCTGATGCCGGGGCTGGGCGAGGAGATCCGCCCGCAGCTCGACGACGTCGCGGGGCGCCTGATCGATCGGGTCGATATCGAGGACGACGGCCTGATCGAGCGCCAGCGCCTGAAGGCGTTCGAGGACAAGCACGATGCGCTCGTGGCGCTGGTCGAGGACGAGCCCGCCATGCTCGGCGAGGCGCTGCTTCGCGCCGGCGCCAATCTGGAGGTGCTGAGGCCGGCGCTCGGCGGTCGTCAAGCCGCCGAAGCCGTCGCCGACGAGGCGCGGCAGGGGCTGGTCGCGGCGCAGGCGCGGGGTATCGCCCGGCTCGATCCCGACGAAGCGCTTCGGCGGGTGGAGGCCGGCGCCTTCCCCTTGGACGGCGCGCATGAACAGGAGGTGCGCGCGTTCATCGCCGACCGGCAGGAGGACCGCCGGCTGGCGGTCGATGCCGAAACCGATCGAGCCCTGGCCGAAAGGGAAAAGGAGGAGCGGGCGGCACGGGTCCAGGCGGCGCTCGAGGCCGGTGGTCTTCCGCCCGATCCGACCACGCCCGACGGCCGCCGGGACATCGACGCCTGGTTCCAGGTCCACCGGCAGGGCCGCGTCGACGAGCTGCTGGCGCGCGGCGACCGTGAACTGGCGCAGCGTCTGGCGTTCGAGGCCGTCGTCGAGCTCGGGGCCATCCCGACCGCGGTGCTGGCGGGCCTGAACCGGGCGCTGGCCGCCGATCCGGCGACGCCCGAAGGTGCTCAGCAGCGGATCCAAGCGCTGCGCCTGATCGACCGGATCGACAAGGCCGCGCCCGCAGCTTTGCGGTCGGCGATCCAGGGTGCGGGCGGACCGGAGGCGCTGCGGCTCGCTCCGGACGCGATAGGCCGGGCCCGGGAGCTCGCCGCGCTGATCGACGGTGGGGTGCCGCCCGCGATAGCGCTGCAGGCGGCGACGGCGAGCCCGGACGCCGCGGACGCGACCCCGGGTGCGAGCCCGGACGCGTTCGCGGGCGTCGCTGAACGGGCCGGCGCGCCAGCGCCCGACGATACCGTGTCCGATGGGGCCGGCCCGGCACCTGCGCCGTCCGTCGTGCAATCGGCCGGCGCGGAGACGCTCGACCGGCTGATCGGGCGCGGCCAGGCGCGGATCGGCCCCGAATTCGCGGACGGGCAGGCGCTGTTCGCCGATGCGGTGGCGGCGCTGGAGCTCGAAGACCGAGAACAAAGGGAGATCGCCCTTTCGGACGTGCGGGCGCGGCTGAACGCGTCGTTCCCGCTCGACGATGGCCGCTCGCTCCAGGCGCAGAAGCTCGCACTGGAGTTCGAGGCGGCGCTGGACGAGGCGGCCGCGGCGCCGGCGGAACGCGGGGCCCTGTTCGCACGCCGGTTCGTGGGCGACAGCGCCCTCGCCGACGAATCCCGCGGCGCAACCGAACTGGACCCGCCGGTCGCCGCGACCGTCGAGCGCATGCGCGGAACGGGCGATCCGGTGCCGTCGTTCCTGGTACTGCGCGATCCGGAGACGGGCGCGGAGGTCTTCCGCCTCGACACGAGTGCGATCAACGGCACCACGCGCGCCGCCGGGGACGACGTCGACCTGACGGCGGTGCTCCTCGAAGTCGCGCGGACCTTCGCGGCGGTGGCCGCGGGCGACGAGGACCCGGAGGCCGCGCGCCTGCGGCTGCGCGAAGCCATCGTCGAGGTCACGCGGGAGCGCGGCGGCTTCGGCGCCGCGGGCCAGACGCCGGCGCTTCAGGTCCGACAGTTCCTGCTCAACGGCATCGACCGGAACATCGGAGCGATCGGCGAGAAGGGCCTCGAGGCGGCGCTCAACGACGCCTTCGGCACCCTCACCACCGACGAGCTGGAGGCGCTCTCCGACGGCCTCGTCCTGCTCGCCGACTTCACGCCGCTCGGCGTCGGCATCGCGGCAGTGCGCACGTTCGCCGCAGCGGTCGAGGGCATCGCGGCACTCGCCGAGGGCGACGACGACCGGGCAGCCGCGGCGTTCGGCGAGAGCGGCCTCGAACTGCTCGGCGTCCTGCCGGGCGGCACCTTGCTGCGTCCGATCGTCGAGGCCGGCGGTGGGATACTTCGGCCGCTTTCCGGCGCGGCCAGGGGACGCCGACGTCCGGCGCCGCCCGCCGAAGATGGCGGCCCCAGCCTCGACAATCCCGGGATCATCGCCAGAGGCGTGCGCGGGATCGAGGGCCTGATCGGCCTGCGCGCCCCGACACGGAACTTTCCCCCGGACGTTCGAGCCACGATAGACGATCTCGACCGAAGGCTGGACGCCATCAAGAAGCGAATTGATGCCGCTGAGCCGGGCTCTCCAGCGTTAAAGGCGCTTCAGAAACAGCGAAGCGGAGTGCAAATCAGAAAAAACCGGATCGTGGGCAAGGCATTTGAGGTGCAGATCCAGGAACAGCTCACCCGACTGGGCATCAGAGCGCACTTGGACGACGTTCGGTTCACCGCCGAGATCGATGGCGCACAACGGACGACGATCTTCGATTTGAGGTTGGAGTTTCCAGACGGTGAGGTCGCATGGCTGGAGATCAAGTCCGGCAAGGCAGTGGGAAGCCAGCAGCAACAGACGTTGCGACGGATCGCGGCTGGGGAAGGAGACCGTAGAGTTCTGTTCCTGCGGGAGGGCGAGCCGATCGAGGAAGTGTTGCCCGACGGGGCCGGGTTGGGACAGACCTGACCCCGGTCTGGCTGTCGCCGCATGCTCGGCAATGCAGCGAATGCGTGTGTTGCGCTGTATTAATTTCACGCTATGTTTGTTGCGGAGCGCGCGACTGCCTGCGAAGTCGACGACAAACCACCTGGCAAAGCGAAAGGATCGAGTTCGTGAACGATGGCCCGAAAGTTCTGACCCAGATGTACCAGCTCCCGCGCCTGTTCGGGGTCTGGGTAGTGGATCCCGAGTACCGCGAAGCGCTCGAGCAATCGAGTGGGGAGACGGTGCATCCGGCCGCGCAAATCTATCTGCCGAACCATCTGGTTCAGCTCAATGTCGAGCGGAAGAGCCGGTTTTTTGGCGGACTGACCACTACGGCGCGGTATCTCGCCTACGTCCTCGAAGGAACGGAGATGTTCCTCCAACCCGTAGTCGAATCGAAGGGCGGGGGGCACGAGCTCGGTGAGGGGACGTTGATTGCATGGGCCATCACGGACGACCTGCGGCTCAACGTGAAACTCGGCGATCAATGGTGGCGGTTCGTGCCGACGAACCTTGACGGGCTGCGCCGCGAGGGATTCGATGCCGAGGTTCTGGAGAGCGTGCAGGCGACGGCGCGCAAGTCCGGCTTGGAGATCCAAGAGAGCTTCGACATCGCGCAGGCGGAGCAGCTGATCCGGGAGGAAGGCGGCGACTCAGATGCAGAAGGGTGAGTCCGTGTCCGCCAACCGGATCACGCTTCCGTCACTGGAGCATGTCGCATCGGGCAATGGGTCGGGCGCACGGGGCCGCCCTCGGGGCGGTGCGCCGCGGCAAACGAAAGGCACAACCTGTGAACACGGACCTCAAAGTTCTCACCCACCTTTACGATCTCCCGCGCCTGTTCGGCGTATGGATCGTGGATCCGGAATATCGGGAAGCGCTTGGGCGGAAGATCGGCCAGACGGTGTATCCCGTCGCGCAGATCTATCTGCCGTACCATGTCGTGCATCTGCAGATGGACCCGGACGAGGACGGCTCGGACGAGGTTCTGACGTCCGCACAGTATCTCGCCTACGGGCTGGAAGGCACGCAAATGATCTTGCGGCCTCTGGTGCGTGAGGAGGACGGCGAGGTCGGCCTCGGCGAGGAGAGTCGGATCGCGTGGGCCATAAGCGACGATGTGCGGCTCAACCTGAACTTCAACGAACAATGGTGGCGGTTCGTGCCGACCGACCTCGATGGGCTGCGTCGCGAGGGCTTCCACGAGGAAATATTGGAGGGCGTGCAGGAGAACGCGCGAAACTCCGGCATGGAAATCGAGGAGAGCTTCGATATCGCGCGGGCAGAACGATTGATCCAGGAGGAAGGCGGCGACCCCGGAGCGTGAGGCGGGCGCCCACCGGCGCCTCCGCCGTCACCCCGAGGCCGCGAAGCGACCGCGGCGATCCAGAGGCGGTCTGCTGGATCGCTTCGCCGCGCTCGGGGTGACGGCGGAGGGGTGGGGGCGCGCCTTATCGTCGACCACCCTGGCTGACCCTCGCCCCTCCGTGAGGAGGAGAGGATGGCACCGCCGTTCCCGTTGCCTGGATCGATCCAGTCGCAGAACGCACCAAATGGAGCAGCGAGGATGACACATTCTCTCGCGCCGCCGACGTTTCGGCGGCAGGGCCGGGCCGTGGGCCCGGCGACAGGCGCCGCCCCCGGGGCGGCGTTTTTCGTTTCGCATGCGTCCGTCGAACGCGGCGGGCGCCGATCGGCGATCCTTTGGGCGCGGTCGATGGGCGAGGCGTCGTGAGCGGGGCTTGGGCCGTGGACCTGGGCTGGTGGATCTCGGTCGTCGAGCTGCCGGCCATGGCCGGGTTGTTCTGGCTGGTCATGCGGGCGCGCGCGGATGCGGCGCAAGAGACGGCGCGGGTGCGGGCCGAAGCCGAACGCAGCGTCAGGCACCTGCGCGACGCGCTGGCGTCGTTCAAGCTCGAGGTGGCGAAGACCTATGCGTCGGTGAGCTACCTCAAGGACGTCGACGCGCGGCTGAGCCGCAAGCTGGAGACCATCGAGGAGAAGCTGGACGCGCTGCTGGTCGGCCGCGCGCGCGAGCGATGAGGAGGCAATGGAACGGATGAAGGTGAGGCACCACCGGCTCTGCCGCGACGACGGAGCCGCGATGCCCTATGTCGAGACGTCCAACATGGGCGGTCGGCTGCGGCCGGCATTCGTGGTCATCCACTACACGGCGGGCCCGAGCCTGGAGTCTGCGATCGGCACGTTGACCACGCAGCGGGCGCGCGGCAACGTCTCGGCCCATCTGGTGATCGGGCCCGAGGGCGAGGTGGTGCAGCTGGCGCCCTTCGACCGCGTGACCTGGCACGCCGGCCGGTCGCGCTGGGAGCATGGCGGGGTGGCCTACGAGGGGCTGAACGAGCACGCGGTGGGCATCGAGCTGGTCAATGCCGGGCCGCTCACCCCGCTGCCCGACGGGCGCTTCCGGTCCTGGTGGGGGCGGCGTTACGATGCCGACGTTGCCGTGGCGGCGCGGCACAAGCATGGCGGGCCGCACCGGTTCTGGCATCGCTTCCCCGAGGCGCAGGTCGCCGCGGCGACGGAAGCGGCGCGGGTTGTGGCGGCGGCCTATGACGCGCTCGACGTGCTGGGCCACGACGACATCGCACCCGGGCGCAAGACCGATCCCGGGCCGGCCTTTCCCATGGCGCGGGTGCGCGCGGCGGCGCTGGCGCCGCCGGCGCCGGACCCCGGGCAGGTCCCGTCGCCCCGCATCGACGACCCGCACGACGAAGTCCCCCAGCCCCGCTCCGGCGGGGCTTTTTCATGTCCCGATCCCGAGACGGAAGGAGCGAGCGAATGAGCGAGATCGACTTCGGACCCATCCTGGTGGAGGCGGTGATCCCGCTGCTGTCGGCGGTGCTGCTGGCGCTGGGCGGCTGGGCCATCCGCTGGGTGGGCACGCGGTTCAAGCTGGCGGCGGACGCCGAGATCCGCGGCTATCTGGAGACGGCGTTGGAACGCGGCGTGACCTACGGCGCGGCCAAGGCGGCGGAGACGGCGGCCGGGCGCGCGCGGCTGCAGGTGCGCGCGGCGGCGGTGGCCGACGGCGCGCAGTACGTGATCGACGCCGTGCCGGACGCGCTGCGCCATTTCGGCGTCACGCCGGCGCGGCTCGAGGCGATGATCGAAGCGCGGCTGCCGGCCGAGGCGCCGGCGGCGCCGGAGCGGTGAGCGCGTGCTGGGCCGGCTGGTCCGGGCGGCGCTCGACGCGCTGTTCGGCGCCGCGGCCGAAGCCTTGGCCGAATGGCGGCGCGATCGGGCGCTCACGCGGCTGGGCTACGGCGAGGCGCAGCTCGGCGCCGCGCGGGCGCGCGAGCGGGCGCGGGCGACTGCGGCGGAGATCGACGGCCGCCCTGTGCCTGGCGATGTGCGCCGGACTCTCGAGCGGCTGTAGCGCGATGCCGCTGCGCGTCGAGGTCGCCGCCGACTGCGCCTGGGCGCGGCCGATCCGCCTGGCCGAGGAGACCAAGGCGTGGCTGCGCGGCCTGTACGACGACGCCGGCACGCCGCGGCCCGGCACGCCGGTCACGCTGCATGCGGACCTCGATCAGGTCGCGCGCCACAACGACAAGCACGCCGCGATCTGCGGCTGAGCGCGGCCGGCCCGCGCCGTCCCGCCTCCGGCGGGCGGCACGGGAGCCGGCGCGCCCTTTCCGACAAGGAGCAGACGATGACCGTTTCGAGCTCGCAGTCCAAGGTGAGCTACGCGGGCGACGGGGCGACCACCGTGTTCCCGGTGCCGTTCGCCTTCGTTCTCAACGCCGATATCGTGGCGGTGAAGGCCGCCGCCGACGGCACCGAGATCGCGTGGGTCGAGAACACCCATTACACGCTCGCGGGCGCGGGCGAGCCTTCGGGCGGCACGCTCACCGTGCTGACCGCGCCCGACGACCGCACGCCGGCCAATGGCGAGACGCTGACCATCCGCCGGGTGGTGGCGCTGACGCAGGAGACCGACTATCCCGAGGGCGGCGAGTTCCCCGCCCAGGCGCACGAGCGGGCGCTGGACAAGCTGACCCACGCGGTTCAGCAACTCGACGAGGCGCAGGGGCGGGCGCTGAGCCTGCCGGTGACCTCGCCGGTCTCCGACGCCGCGGTGCCGGCGCCCGCGGCGCAGAAATACCTGCGCTGGAACGCGGCCGGCGACGGGCTGGAGAACGCGACGTTGCCGGACGGCACGGTGGTGCTGTCGGACGAGGCGCCGGCGGCGCTCGATGGGACCGCGGCCGCGGGGACCTCGGGCGAGGTGTCGCGCGCCGATCACCGGCATGCCGATGCCACCGCGGTCCGCGGCGACCTGCTGGTGCGCGACGAGGGCGGCACGGCTCGCTTGCCGGTAGGCGCCGCGCGCAGGGCACTTGTCTCGGACGGCGCCGACCCGGCCTGGGGCGGCGGGCTGGACGCCGACGCCGAGTTCGCGCTGTCGGGCACGGTGACGCCGGCGCAGATCACAGCCGACCAGGACGACTACGCCCCGGCCGGCCTGGCGGCGGCCTCGACGCTGCGCCTGTCGAGCGACGCCGCGCGGTCGCTTTCGGGGCTGAGCGGCGGGTTCGACGGCCGGGTCATCGTAGTCCATAACGTGGGGACGAGCCCGCTGGTGCTGGCGCATGAGGGCGCCGGCTCCGCCGCCGCCAACCGCTTCCTGCTCGGCGCCGACGCGGCGCTGGGCGCGGACCGCACGGCGGTGCTGCGCTACGACGGGGCCTCGGCGCGGTGGCGGATGGTGGCGGGACCCGGTGGTGTGGAGCAGAGCGCGGGGATTTGGACGCCGGCGCTGACCTTCGCAGCGCCGGGCGATTTGAACGTGGCGTACTCGGCGCAGGATGGGACGTATGTGAAGATCGGCAATCTGGTGTTCGCCACGTTCCAAATAAGCACTTCGACCTTCACCCACTCGACCTCCTCGGGCGATTGCCAGATCACGGGCCTCCCATTCACTTCAGCGAATGAAACCGGCAACAGCGCCTCGGGCGTCATGCGCTGGGCCGGCATCGACAAAACCAGCTACGATGATGTCGTGCTCTATGTCGGTCAGAACCAGAACCTCTCGACGCTTCGCGCTAGCGGCCAAGCCCAAAGCACCACGACCATTACGGCGGGGGACATGCCGAGCGGCGGACCGGTTATCCTGATCGGCTCGATCGTCTACAGAGCAGCACCATGAGTACAGCTATCTCATCGCCGGGGACCTACGGCGCGGGCGACTACCAGCTGTCGGCCGATGTGTCGGTCAATGGTGCGGACGCGATCACCTTCACTGGCGATGCGACCCTTGACTTAAACGGACACACGATCATCGACACAGCCGTGGGGAACAAGTCATCCTATGGCGTTAACGCTGCTGGCACACTCACTCTGTACGACAGTCGGGCGGGGCAAGGCATCAGCGGCTTCCGCGTGGCGGTGAAGGCGTCAGGCGCCGGGTCGAATGTGATCGGACTCAGGATTACCGCGCGTTACATGGGCGTCTGGCTCGCGGGCGACAACAGCACCGTCGAGGGCTGCCATATCGCCGAAATCGGCGGCGTGACCGACGAGCCCTACGCCATCGGCGTCCAGGTGGGCTCGGCTCAAGGCTGTCGCGTTGAGCGCACGACCTTCCGCAACTTTTATCGGCAGGCCGGCCACACAGGCGTTGGTGCGGGCGAAGGGTTGCCGGTTAACCTTTCGTCCAACTCCTTTGGCTGCGAGATGCGAGAGTGCGTGTGCATCAACGACGAGGCGTGCGCCGACACCATCGGGGTATTCGCCGGGTCCGGTGGCGGGCACGAGATTAGGGACAATCTGTTTCACAACTTCGCCATTGGTCCAGCGGCAGTCTCGACGCTGGACATTCCGATTACGGGCAATCGTGTGTCGCTCGACGCGCCTGTGTCGGGGTCTATCGGTATCAGCGGCGAGAGTTGTTCGCCGACCGGCAACGTGGTCATAGGACCATTTGAGACGATGATGCTGACTGCCTCTCAGGCCGACAATTTCACCAATGCCGAGTTGATCACTGCACCTAAACTCGGCATCAACGACACGGTTGTCGAAGCAGGGGCAATTGCGATGTTCACGGTCTCCTTGGCTCCTGCCTGCGCCCAGACCGTCACAGTGGACTTCGCCACCTCGGACGGCACCGCCTCCGCGCCCGGCAACTATACGGCGGCGAGCGGCACACTCATCTTCGCCCCTGGAGAGACGTCCAAGACGATCCTGATCGCTGCCGCCGCCGCCGCTGCCGAGGAGGGCCCGGAGACCTTCACCGTGACGCTGTCCAACGCCGCGGGCGCAACGATCGCGGAGGCGGTGGGCGTGGGTACCATCCAGGCCAGCAACGGGGCCAGCGCCGCTCCCAACGGCGAGGGGGCGATCCTGTCGGCCACGCTGGACAGCAACTTTGGCAACATCACCGGCAAGACCGCGCGCATCGAGATCAAGGCGGCGGCGCTCGCCGTGCCCGGCGGCGCGCCGACCAAGGTCCGGGTCACGCTCCACGCGACGGGCGACGAGCCGTTCTCCATCGGCGCGGCCTATATCGGCCACAAGGCGTCGTCGGGCGACGCATGGGACGCGGCGAGCCTGGCGCCACTGCTGTTCGACGGCCAGGGCGGCGTTACCATCCCGACCGGTGGCTCGGTCGTATCCGACTGGCTCGACTTCGCTTGGGACAAGAGCGCGGACCTGATTGTCTCGCTCTACTGCGATGGCGGCCCGAGCGACGACAAGATGCCGGCCGCGACCGGCACCGTCCACGCGACGCATCTCAAGAGCGGCAACGAGGCGGGCCTGGCCGACGTGTCGGGCTACTACTCCTACGGCGGCTACCTGAGCGCGGTGGGCAGGATCGAGACGGACGGATGGTGAATCCGGTTTGAGGCCTGGGCAGGGTCTTGCCCCTTCCTCCCGCATCGCTCAGATTGCTCCCGAGGTCCGAACCCGGAGGAAAGCGGCATGGCCGACTACAGCGGCGACATCACCCCCAAGGAAGCGTGGGAGAAGCTCGAGCAGGACCCCGACGCGGTGCTGGTGGACGTGCGCACCAAGCCCGAATGGGCGTTCGTCGGCGTGCCCGACCTCTCGCCGGTCGGCAAGGAGGCGCTGCTCCTGGAGTGGCAGGCCTATCCCGACATGGAGGTGAGGCAGGACTTCGTCGACCAGCTCGAGACCGCGGGCGTGACGCCCGACAAGACGGTGATGTTCCTGTGCCGCTCGGGCGCGCGGTCGAAGGCGGCCGCGATCGCGGCCACCGCGCGCGGGTTCAAGACGGCATACAACGTGGCCGGAGGCTTCGAGGGCGACCCCGACGAACGGCGCCACCGCGGCAACAGGAACGGCTGGAAGCACGACGGGCTGCCCTGGGTGCAGCAGTAAGTCGACAGGCCGAGTTTCCTCGCTGACCATTAACCTTTGCGCCATCCTCGCCCGCTAGACTGGCATCGCCATTCCGGACGGAGGAAGCGATGCGTGGTCAGGCGATGCGGGCGGCGGCGGTGGCCGGCGCGCTGGCGCTGGGCGGCGCGGCCCAGGCGGGCGCGCCCGGCGAGGACGAGGGTGCCGCGCCCGAGGATGTGGTGGTCGGCGCGCCGGTCGAGGATGGCCGGTATACGCTGCGGGTCCTCTACCAGCCCGAGCGCAACCTCAACGATTCCGATCCCCACATCAACGTGATGATCGACACCCGGACCGGCCGCACCTGGGTGCTGCGCTACCACAAGATGCCGCAGAGCCACGAGCGCGGCTATGTTTGGGTCGAGGTGCCGTTCCATCCCAAGCCGGCGGCGGTACCGGGGAACTGAATCCGCCGCTACCGGCCGGCAGCCAGCGTCTGCACCGCGCCCGAGGCGGCGACGATGCCATCCCCGGCATAGGCCTCGTGGTTCGCCTCGATCTCGTCGAGGCGGTAGAGATAGTTGACCATCATGCCGGCGGACTGGCTGCGGCCCTTGGGCGAGACGTCGCCGAGCCAGTTGATGCGCTCGATGCGGGCGCCGTTGGACAGGTGGAAATGGGCCACCGGGTCGCGTGCCGAGCCGTCGCCGCGCCTCTCCCGGACCAGGTAGCGTGCGCACAGGCGCAGCAGCACGGGGCGCAGGGCCTCGGCGCATCGTTCGTCCAAATGCCAGCCGTCGCGCGCGAGCAGCATCATCAGCGGATCGTTCCCGCTGCCGACCACCTTGGCCAGCGAAGACCGCTCGGCCCCCGTGAGCAGCGGTTCGTCGTCCTGCGCGGCGCGGCGCAGCCACTTCATGAAGCCGGGGATCGGCGACAGGGTGGCGAAGCGGCGAATGTTGGGCAGCTCGCGCGAGACGTCGTCGGCGACGCGCTTGATCAGGAAGCTGCCGAAGCTGATGCCGCGCAGGCCACGCTGGGTGTTGGAGATCGAGTAGAAGACCGCGGTGTCGGCGGCGGTCGGCGCGCGGTCGGGCGCGTCCTGGTCGAGCAGCTCGTGCACGTTCTCCGCCAGGCCCTCGACCAGCGCGACCTCGACGAAGATCAACGGCTCGGCCGGCATCGCCGGGTGGATGAAGGCGTAGGAGCGACGGTCGGACACCAGGCGGTGCTTGAGATTGGTCCAGGACGCGATCTCGTGCACCGCCTCGTACTCGACCAGCTTCTCGAGGAACGAGGCGGGCGCGTCCCAGGTGACGCGGCGGAGCTCGAGGAAGCCGACGTCGAACCAGGTGGCGAGCAGGTCGCGCAACTCGCGCTCGAACGGCGCGAGCGCCGGGTCCTCTTGCGCGGCCTCGATCAGGTCGGCGCGCAAATCGACCAGGAACTTCACGCCCTGGTCGAGGCTGTTGAACTGGCGCAGCAGGCGGATGCGCGGCGACACCATCATCGTGCGCAGCCGCTCGTGCGCGGCCTCGATGTCGGCCGCCTCGGTGGCCATCTGCGCCTCGGACATGGCAACGGTCAGCGCCTCGCGGTCGACGCCGTATTCAGCCGCGAGCAGGCGCAGGAAATTGCGCCGGCCCTTGCCCGAGAGCTCGAGATAGAGCTGGCCGAGCTCGGCGGCGCGGGCGCGGGCGGACACCTCGCCGCCACGCGCCTCGAGGCAGTCGTCGATCTGACGTCGCAGGACCGGCAGATCGTCCTCGGGCAGGTCCGGGCGCACGCTGCTCGTAAGGCGCAGGCGCGCGGCGTCCACCATGTCGCGCCAGGCGCGCAGGAGGCTGCTGCCGGTCCGCTCGAGCAGATTCGGTGCGACGTCTTCGTTCATGGCGCAAAGGTGGGCGGTAACGGTGGCCCGTACAAGCGGCGCGAGGCGCCCTGGGGCACCAAAAAAAGCGCCGGGCCCGGATCGAGGCCCGGCGCCGCGCCCGGGGATAGCGGTGCGGGCGCCGTTACATGCCGGCGTCGACCAGCGCCCTGTAAGCTGGCAGGGTGAGGAACTCCTCGAATTCGTCCTGCATGACCAGGGCGAGGAAGATCGCCTTGGCGCGTTCGTATTGCCCGGCCTCGAAGGCGTCGCCGCCGACCTGCTTGCGGATGTTGTCCATCTCCTCGTCGGTGAACCGAGCCAGCAGATCGGCGGTGACGGTCGGTCCGTCGGTGATCGAGGCGCCGTGGGCCCGCCACTGCCAAAGCTGGGTGCGGCAGATCTCCGCCGTGGCGGCATCCTCCATCAGGTTGTAGAGCGGCACGCAGCCGTTTCCGCGCAGCCAGGCCTCGGTGTACTGGATGCCGACATTGATGTTGTGGCGCACGCCGTCCTCGGTGATCGTGCCGTCGGGCACGGCCAGCAGGTCGGCGGCAGTGACCGTCACGTCCTCGCGCTTCTTGTCGACCTGGTTGGGCGCCGGCATCATCTTGTCGAACACCTCCATGGCGACCGGAACCAGGCCCGGGTGGGCGACCCAGGTGCCGTCGTGGCCGTCGCCGGCCTCGCGCTCCTTGTCGGCGCGCACCTTGGCGAGCGCCTGCTCGTTGGCCTCGGGGTCGTTCTTGATCGGGATCTGCGGCGCCATGCCGCCCATGGCGAATGCCCCGCGGCGGTGGCAGGTGCGGATCAGCTCGAGCGAGTATGAGCGCAGGAAGTGGACCGTCATGCCGACCTGCTCGCGGTTGGGCAGGACGAATTCGGGGTCGTTCCGGAAGCGCTTGATGTAGCTGAAGATGTAGTCCCAGCGGCCGCAGTTGAGGCCGGTGATGTGATCCTTGAGCTCGTAGAGGATCTCGTCCATCTCGAACACGGCCATGATCGTCTCGATCAGCACCGTCGCCTTGATCGTGCCGACCGGCAGGCCGAGCTTCTCCTGCGCGTGGACGAAGACATCGTTCCACAGCCGCGCCTCGAGGTGGTTCTCGAGCTTGGGCAGGTAGAAGTAGGGGCCCGAGCCGTTCTCGAGCAGCTGCCTGGCGTTGTGGAAGAAAGCGAGGCCGAAGTCGAACAGCGAGCCCGAGCACGGATCGCCGTCGATCCTGAGATGCGCCTCGTCCAGATGCCAGCCGCGCGGCCGTATGATCAGCGTCGCGATGGTGTCGCCCAGCCGATAGTGCTTGCCGCTGTTCGGGTCCTCGAAGTCGATCCTGCGGGCGATCGCGTCGCGGATATTGACCTGGCCGTTAAGGTTGTTGGTCCAGGACGGCGCGTTGGCGTCCTCGAAATCGGCCATGAACACCTTGGCGCCCGAATTGAGGGCGTTGATCACCATCTTGCGGTCGACCGGGCCGGTGATCTCGACCCGCCGGTCCTGCAGGTCGGCGGGGATCGGGGCGACGGTCCAGTCGCTCTGCCGGATCTCCTCGGTCTCGGGCAGGAAGTCGGGGCGCCAGCCGCCGTCGATCTTGGCCTGGACCTCCTTGCGGCGCTCGAGGAGCCGCTGCCGTTCCGGATTGAACTTGCGGTGCAGCTCGACGACGAAGTCGAGCGCTTCGGGTGTCAGGACCGTCTCGAAGCCCTCGTTCATCGGGCCGGTGATCTCGACGCCCGCCGGCGCGGTGATGCCCTCTGGTGCCATGGTCCGCCTCCTGGTGCCGGGGCCCGACGGGCCGCGGCGCGATGCTGTGGGGGATTGTGAAAATTATTCCGCAACCCGGAATATGGCGGAAGTGCCGCCACGGCTCAAGCGCGATCCGGCACGCGCATCCGGCGCGTCTACGCGCGATCGTGGGTACTTGCTAGGCGGCGCGCTGCGACAGGCCGCTGGGGACCATGGGCACCCCGATCTCCTGCAGCCGCCGCCGCGTGTCGGCCACGCTGCCGTCGACGTCGATGCCGCGGGTCGCGTCTTCGATCACCACGGCCCGGAAGCCGCAGGCCACCGCGTCCTCGGCGGACCAGCGGACGCAGAAGTCGAAGGCCAGGCCGACTATGACGACGCGCTCGACCCCGCGCTCGCGCAGATAGCCGGCCAACCCAGTCGGCGTGCGGCGGTCGTTCTCGTAGAAGGCCGAGTAACTGTCAATTTCGGGCCGGAAGCCCTTGCGTACGATCATCTGCGCCGGCCGGGTATCGAGGTCCGGATGGAACGCTGCGCCCTCGGTGTCCTGCACGCAGTGGTCGGGCCACAGGATCTGCTCCCCATAGTCGAGGGTAACGGTCGAGAACGGCTCCTCGCCCTCGTGACTGGAGGCGAACGAGCTGTGGCCGCGCGGGTGCCAGTCCTGCGTCAACACGACCCGGTCGAAGCGCGTGCTCAGCGCGTTGACCACCGGAACGATGCGGTCGCCGTCGGGCACCGCGAGCGCGCCGCCCGGGCAGAAATCGTTCTGGACGTCGATGACGAGGAGCGCATCGCCCTCCCGCGGCTGGATTGCGTCGGTCATCGCGGACCTCCAACGATCTCACGTTGCCTGTCCCAGAGAACGTGATGACCTGTATCCGCCAGTCAAGGTCATCATGGCGGCCATGGCTATGCGCGGCGCCTGCGCGATGCTGTATATTGGCCTGGCAATCATGGACGACAGTAGGTTGGATCGATGCCGATCGGCGGGCGCGCGGACAATACAGGAGACGCTCTCCCCGGAGGGAGCGTGATCGCCGGGTACCGTATAGACGCCATGGTGCATCGCGGCGCCTTCGCGACCTGCTACACGGCGCGCGCTCCGGGCGAAGACGTGGCCGTGATCGTGCGCGAGCTGTTTCCGGGTTTCGTGTACCGGACGGCAGCGGGGGAAGTGCGCTGCCACAACCCGGCGCTGGCCGATACGCTGCATTTTGCGCGTGAGCGTTTCCTGGCGGAAGGCCAAGCTCTTAGCAGGATCGACGATCCCGGATTGCCGCACATATTCGCGGTACACGAGGCGAACCGCACCGCCTATTGGGTGTTCGAGTCGAGCGGCGGCGAGCCGCTAGACCAACTCCTCGAGCGATCGGGCGCAATGGCGACCGAAGCTATCGAGCGCATAGCGCTCGCCGTGCTCTCCGTCCTCGAACGTATGCATGAGGCGGGCGTGCTGCATCTCGACGTTCATCCGCGTCGCATCCTGGTCGGCGCCGCCGCGACACGGCTCGTGGGCAATGCGTTCACCCGCTTCGCGACCCATCGCTTCAACCCGGAACTCACCCGCCGCGTGCCGCACGAGTACGCGGCGCTCGAACTGCACGCGGCAAACGAGCCCGGCGACCCGGCGTCGGACGTGTATGGGCTGGCGGCCACGCTGTTCCGCATGGCGACCGGCCGTCCCCCGCCGCCCGCTCCCGCGCGTGCCAAGGACGACGAGGTCGCCGAGGCGCTCGATCGTGTCGCGAACCGGATCGGCCGGAACCTCGCGAGGGCGATCGAGGACGGGCTGGGCCTTCTGGTCGAGGACCGGCCTCCGGACGTGGCCGAATGGCGTTCGGCCTTCGGCGGGTTGGCTTGACTCGTTTCCGGGGATTGAGGACTTTTGCTCGCGCCTCCGGCGTGGCGACGAAAGCGCTGCGAAGATGAATGCCGGCAAGCGCTCGTATCGGTTCGGTGGGACGACAACGCTCGAGGGGCCGGCCGCCGGCGCGCGCCGGCGAGCGGCGACATGCCGGCGAGAGGTCTCGGGGGCTGCATGAGCGAAGACCATTTCCACGCCCTGCCCAGCGGCTTCCATCTCTACGAGTACCGGATCCAGTCGGTACTGGGTCATGGCGGCTTCGGCATCACCTACCTGGCCTGGGACACCCACCTCGAGAAGGAGGTGGCGATCAAGGAGTACCTGCCGGTCGAGTTCGCGGTCCGGCAGGGCGAGGCTACGGTCACGCCGCGCTCCACCGGCGACGAGGAGGACTATTTCTGGGGCCTCGAGCGCTTCCTGAAGGAGGCGCAGACCCTGGCGATGTTCCGGCACCACAGCATCGTGCCGGTGTTCCGCTTCTTCGAGGCGAACGGCACAGCCTACATCGTCATGGAGTACGTCAAGGGCGACAGCCTCTCGGCCGTGATGAAGAAGCGGCCGGCACAGATCGATGAGAAATTCGCCCTGGGCATTCTGTTTCCGCTGCTCGACGGGCTGACCGAGGTTCACAAGACCGGGTTCCTGCACCGCGACATCAAGCCGGGCAACATCTATCTGCGCGACGACGGCTCGCCGGTGCTGCTCGATTTCGGCGCGGCGCGCGATGCGGTGGGACGCAAGAGCGCGAGCCTGACCGCGATCGTGACGCCCGGCTACGCGCCGCTCGAACAGTACTACGCCGACGGCAACCAGGGACCGTGGACCGACATCTACGCGCTGGGCGCCATTCTCTACCAGATGGCGGCCGGCTCGCTGCCGCCCGAGGCACCGGCGCGGGTGCGCAACGACCCCTTCGTCCCGGCGGTCCAGGCCGGCAAGGGACGGTTCTCGAAGGCGACGCTGCAGGCGATCGACGCGGCGCTGGCGGTCGACGAGACCAAGCGGCCGCGAGACACGGCCGCGTGGCGGCGGATGTTCCCGCAGGAGGCCGGCGTCGGGGCACCTGCGGCACCCCCGCGCGGCGGCGGCGCGGGTCTCAAGATCGCGCTGGGCATCGGCGCCGGCATTCTCGCGCTTGCGGCGATCGGCGGCGGGTTGTTCATGGCCGGCGTCTTCGAGCCCGGCGTCGCGGGCAAGGCGCCGGTGGCGGTCGACGACGAGGCCCGGACGGGGCGGAACAGCGCGGTCGAGGTCGCCGTGCTGGCCAACGACCGCGATCCCGATGGCGGCTCGCTGCGCATCGACAATGTAACGCGGCCGTCCAACGGCGTCGCCGAGATCGTCAACGATGGCGTCGTCTACACGCCCGAGGCCG
>CAZMTC010000022.1:0-29283 GCA_964569105.1 uncultured Alphaproteobacteria bacterium
ACTTCATGTAGCCGGCCTTCCTGGGCTTCGGGAAAGTGACGGAAGTGATGATCTCTTCGTCCTCGAGCGCGGTCTCGAACAGGCCCTTGAAGAAGTCGTCGGCCGCGATCTCCCGCCGGTCGGTCTTCACCGTGGCGTTGAGCGCCAGGACGGCGGCCGGATAGTCGGCCGCCGGATCGTTGTTGGCCAGCGAGCCGCCGATGGTGCCGCGGTTGCGCACCTGCGGGTCGCCGATGTGACCGGCCAGGTGGGCGAGCGCCGGGATCGCCGTGGCGACGTCCGACGAAGTCTCGACCTCCACGTGGCGGGTCATGGCGCCGATGGTGACGCCGTTGCCATCCACCGTGATCCCTTTGAGGTCGCCGATTCCGCCCAGATCGACCACCTTGGACGGCGCCGCCAGCCGCAGCTTTAGGCTGGGCAGGAGGGTCTGGCCGCCGGCAAGGAATTTGGCCTCCGGATCGCCCTTTGCCGCCGCCGTGGCGGCGTCGAGGGAGCCGGCCTTCTCGTATTCGAACGCGTACATGGTCTTGGTCCTCCCTCTAGGCCCGGGCCTGTTGGATCGCCGTCCAAACCGCGTTGGGCGTGGCCGGCATCGCGATGTCGGTAACGCCGTAGGAGCTCAGAGCGTCGATCACGGCATTGATCACCGCCGGCGTCGAGCCGATGGTGCCGATTTCGCCGCAGCCCTTCACACCCAGCGGATTCATCGGGCAGGGCGTCTGGGTGGTGTCGGTCTTGAAGCTCGGCACGTTGGCGGCACGCGGCATCGTGTAATCCATGAACGATCCGCTCACCAACTGGCCCCCGTCGTCATACACGCCGTGTTCCAGCAACGCCTGGCCGATGCCCTGGACAAGGCCGCCGTGGATCTGCCCCTCGACGATCATCGGATTGATGATGGTGCCGACGTCGTCCACCGCGACGAAGTTGGCGATCTCGGTTTCGCCCGTGTCCGGATCGACCTCGACCTCGCAGATGTACGACGCGTAGGGGAAGTTGAAGTTCATCGGGTCGAAGAATGCGGTCTCGCTCAACCCGGGCTCCAGCTCCTCGAGCGGGTAGTTGTGCGGCACGTAGGCGGCGAAGGCGACCTCGCCGATGTTCATCGCCTTGTCGGTGCCGGCCACGGTGAAATTTCCGTCCTTGAACTCGATGTCGTTCTCCGACGCCTCCAGCACGTGGGCGGCGATCTTCTTGCCCTTCTCGATGATCTTGTCGGTCGCCTTGACGATGGCACTGCCGCCCACCGAGGCCGAGCGCGACCCGAAGGTGCCCATGCCCATCTGACCGTTGTTGGTGTCGCCTTCGACCACCTCCACGTTCTCATAGGGTACGCCGAGCTTGTCGGCGACGATCTGGGCGAAGGTCGTGGCGTGGCCCTGGCCGTGCGAGTGCGAGCCCGAGAACACCGTCACGCTGCCCGTGGCGTTGAACCGCACTGACGCGGATTCCCACAGCCCTGCGCGGGCGCCCAGCTGGCCAGCGATGGCCGAGGGGGCCGCTCCCGTCGCCTCGATCGGTAGCGAATAGCCGAGGCCCCGCAGCTTGCCCTTCTTTTCGGACTCCTCGCGTCGACTCCCGAAGCCGGCGACGTCGGCCAGCTCGATAGCCTTGTCCAGCGTCGCCGCGTAGTCGCCCGAATCGTACATCAGCGCGACCGGGGTCTGGTACGGGAACGCGTCGGGCGCGATGAAGTTGCGCCGGCGCACCTCCGCAGGATCGATGCCCGTCTCCCTGGCCGCCTTCTCGACGATGCGCTCGAGCAGGTAAGTGGCCTCGGGACGGCCGGCACCGCGGTAGGCGTCGACCGGCGTGGTGTTGGTGAAAACAGCGCGGACGTGGCAGTAGATCGCCGGCGTCGTGTACTGGCCGGCGAACAGCGTCGCATAGAGGTAGGTCGGGATCAGCGGCGCGAAAGCCGACAGATACGCGCCCATGTTGGCGACGGTGTTCACCCGGAGCCCGAGGAACTTGCCGTCCTTGTCGAGCGCGAGTTCGGCGGTGGACACGTGATCGCGGCCATGGGCGTCGCTCACGAACGCCTCGTTGCGCGTCGCCGTCCATTTCACCGCGATGCCCATCCGCCGCGCCGCCCAGCACAACACGGCGTATTCGGCATAGGGATAGATCTTCGAGCCGAATCCCCCGCCCACGTCAGGCGATATGACCCTGAACTTGTGCTCGGGCTGCTGCAGGACGAAGGCGCCGATCAGCAGGCGGGCGGCATGCGGCGCCTGCGACGTGCAGTGCAGCGTCAGCTCGCCGGTCCCCTCGTTGAAGTCGGCGATCGCGGCGCGCGGCTCCATGGCGTTGGGGATCAGCCGCGAGTTGACCAACTCGAGCTTGGTGACGTGGTCGGCCTTGGAAAAGGCGTCGTCGACCGGGCCCTTGTCACCGATCTCCCACTTGAAGCAGGTGTTGTTGGGCGCGTCGTCCCAGATCTGGGGGGCGCTGTCTTTCGCGGCCTCGGCGGTCGAGACCACCGCCGGCAGCTCGTCGTAGTCGACCTCGACCAGGTCAGCGGCGTCGCGGGCCTGCGCCTCGCTTTCGGCGATGACCACGGCGACCATGTCGCCCACATATCGCACCCGGCCCTGCGCCAGGATCGGCCAGGCCGGCTCGACCATGGGGCTGCCGTCGGGCTGTGTGATGCCCCAGCCGACCGGCATCCCGCCGACGCCGTCGGCGGCGACGTCTTCGCCCGTCAACACGGCGATCACGCCCGGCGCGTTGCTCGCGGCGTCGGTCTGGACCGACTTCAACTCGGCATGCGCGTGCGGCGAGCGCACGAACACAGCGTAGTTTTGGCCCGGCAGGTTGATGTCGTCGACATAATGGCCCTTGCCGGTGATGAAGCGCTGATCCTCCTTGCGGTGGACCCGCGCACCGATGCCTCGTTCGGTCATAGCGTTTCCCAGCCTCCCGTTCTCACATTGCCTTGGCGCCTGCCATGATGGCCTTCACGATGTTGTGATAGCCGGTGCACCGGCAGATGTTGCCCTCGAGCCACTCGCGCACCTCTTGCTCGGAGGCGTTCTTGTTGCGCTTGGCCAGGTCCACCGCGCTCATGATCATGCCCGGCGTGCAGAAGCCGCACTGCAGGCCGTGATGCTCGCGAAAGGCCTTTTGCATCGGGTGCAGCTTGCCGTTCTGCGCCAGGCCCTCGATGGTCGTGACCTCCGAGCCGTCGGCCTGCGCGGCGAGCATCGTGCAACTCTTCACCGACGTGCCGTCGACATGCACGACGCACGCGCCGCACTGGCTCGTGTCGCAGCCGACATGGGTTCCGGTCAGGCTGAGATGTTCCCTGAGCAGTTGAACCAGCAAGGTTCGCGGCTCGACCTCCGCTTGTACCGACTTGCCGTTCACCGTCAGGGAAACGTTGATCCCGGACAATGCCTCCTCCCTATGTTGCGGCGGGCGGCGTTGTGCCGCCGCCTCGTGACAAAGATACCCTCGTGCCGGCCGTCATGGCCGGACCCGTCCCGAGTTGACGAAACAATGCGCCCCACCGTTCCGCGCCGTCAAGGCTGGCCGGGCGGCGCTCACAGGAGAACGCCGCCGAATAGCAGCAACAGGATGACGATCACTACGACGCCGGTGCCCCAGACCCATGGGCTCATGCCCTTGGGCGCCTCGGGTTCGGCTTCGGCCGGTGCCTCGGCCTCCGCTGCGGGCGCAGCCTCGGCACCGGGCGCGACCTGCTCGACGAAATTGGAGAAGAACTCGTCGGCCATTTTCTGGGCGGTGCCCTGGATCAGGCGCGAGCCGAGCTGGGCCATCTTGCCGCCGACTTGGGCGTCGGCGGTGTAGCTCAGCACCGTCTCGTCACCCTGCTCGTCGAGCGCCACCTTGGCCGAGCCCTTGGCGAAGCCCGCGGCGCCGCCCTTGCCCTCGCCGGAGATGGTGTAACCCTTGGGCGGGTCCAGGTCGGAAAGCTTGACCGAGCCGGAGAAGGTCGCGTTTACCGGGCCCACCTTGGCGCGGACCTTGGCCGCGAACTCGTCGTCGGCGGTCTGCTCCAGCTCCTGGCAGCCCGGGATGCACTGCCGCAGCACGTCGGGATCGTTGAGCGCCTTCCACACCGTCTCGCGCGGCGCCGGAATGCGGTACTCGCCCTTCAGTTCCATCGATAGCCTCGCCCCAGCAATTGGATGCGACCGACCCAGAAGTGATCGGTCGAAACTGCCGAAGGAGCCTACGGCCCGGGGCCGTCGCCGCGCAAGCCGCGCGGGAGGAAGCGCAGGAGAGGCAGGAAAAGAGGCAGCTCAGGTCCGATGCCCGGCGTCCCGGCCTATCAGCACGTGTACGGCGTCGACCAGGGTGCGGCGGTCGAATTGCTCGGCGAGCGAAGAATCGATCCGTGCCCAGGCACTGGGCAATGCGGACAAAATCGGCGCGCCTTCACCCCATCAGCATCAGCGCTTCCGGGTCCGACAGCGCGGTCTTGACCGTGTCCATGAAGCGCGCCGCGTCGGCGCCGTCGTTAATGCGGTGGTCGAAAGTCACGCATACCGGCAGAATCAGCCGCGCTTCGAAGCGGTGGTCGTCGAGGTCGCCCACTGCGACCGGACGGAGCTGCGCTCGCCCGGTGCCAAAGATCGCCGCCTCCGGATAGTTGATCAGTGGCGTGAACTGGGTGCCTCCCAGCGAGCCGATGTTTGTCAGGGAGAACGTTCCGCCGCGGAGCTGGCCTCCCGTGGCATCGCCGTTGCGCAGCGCCTCGGCCAACTCGTTGAGTTCGACCGCGAGCTCCATGACGCTCTTGGCGTCGGCGCCGTGCAGCACCGGCACCATCAGCCCACGCTCGGTGTCGAGCGCCACGCCGATATTGTAGAAGCGCTTGAGCACGATCTCTTCGCGCTCGCGGTCGAGGCTGGCGTTGAACCGCGGATGTTCCTTGAGCGCGGCGACCAGGGCCTTGACGAACAACGGCGTCAGCGTCAGATGCCCGCCGCGCTTCTGGGCCTCGTCGGCATGCGCCCGCCGGACCTTCTCCAGGTCGGTGATGTCGATCTCGTCCTGGTGGGTCACGTGCGGGATTTCAGCCCAGGCGCGCTCCATGCGCTGGGCGATGGCGCGTCGCACCGAACGCAGAGGCTGCCGCTCGGTTTCGCCCCACTTGTCGTGGTCGGGTTGCCGTGTCTTGCTACGATCGGGACGACGGTCTCCAGCCCCGGCGCGGCGCACGTCCTCCTTCAGCACGCGCCCGTTGCGCCCGCTGCCCTCGATCTCGGACAACTCAACCCCCAACTCGCGCGCCAGCCCACGCACCTTGGGCGTCGCCCGAACCGGACGGCCACCGGGCTCCGCATGGCGTTTCGTCTTGCCCTCCCGGCGTTTCGATTCGCTCGCCGATTCCTGCCGTTTCTCGGCTTCCTGGTCCTCTCGCAAACGTCGCTCGCCTTTGCGGCGGCGCTCGGGCTTTGCCTGCTTGCGCTCGGCCTCGGCTTCGCCGCGCTTCTCCTCGGCTTCCTCCTCCTCGGCTTCCTCCTCCTCGGCTCGCTCCTCCTCGGCGTCTTCCTCTTCGGGCTTCTCGTCCTCAGCCTTCTCCTCCGCGGGTTCCTGTTCGGGCTCCGCCTCTTCTTCCTCGGCTGCCTCGCCCTCGACGTCGAAGCTCATAAGCACGTCACCGACCTCGACGATGTCTCCCTCGGAGACCGCGATGCGCTCGACCGTACCGGTCACGGGGGAGGGGATTTCGACGGTCGCCTTGTCGGTTTCGGCGACCAGCACGTCGTCGCCTTCCTTGACCTTGTCGCCCTCGGCGACCAGCAGCTCGCGGATCTCCGCCTCGTGGATGCCTTCGCCGGGGTCCTCCAGCCGGAACTCGTAGGCCATGTAGGGTTCCTCAGAAGTCCAAAGTGTTGCGGCAGTCCGCGGCGATCCGGTCGGCGCCGGGCAGGTACATCTGCTCTCGCGAAAAGTAGGGCATGTGCACGTCGGGCCCGGCGATGCGCGCGACCGGCGCCTCGAGATACAGGAACACCTCTTCCATGATACGCGCCGCCAACTCTCCGGCCGGCCCGTAAGTCAGTGGCGCCTCATGGACCACGGCTGCCCGGCCGGTGCGCTGGACCGAGCCGCAAACCGTTTCATAGTCGAGTGGCTTGATGCTCAGGAGGTCGATCACCTCCACCTCGATACCGTCCTCTTCGGCAAGTGTCTCCGCCGCCTCGAGCGCGCGCGGCAACATCGCGCCGTAGGCGACCAGCGTCAGGTCGTCGCCCTGCCGGGCCACTCTTGCGCGGCCGAGCTCCATAGGCTCGTCGTCTTCGGGGACCTCCTCGCGGAAGGCGCGATAGGACGCCTTCGGCTCGAAGAAGACGACCGGGTCCGGGTCGCGGATCGAGGCGATCAGCAAGGCGCGCGCGTTACGCGGCCCGGACGGGATGACCAGCTTCATTCCCGGCATATGGCCGTAGAACACCTCACGGCTTTCGGAATGGTGCTCGAGCGCGCGCACGCCGCCACCGTAAGGCATGCGCACGGTCAGGGGCACATTCAGTCCGCCCTGCGTGCGCCATCGCATGCGAGAAGCGTGCGATTCGAGCTGGTGGAAGCCCAGATAGCTGAAGCCGGAGAACTGCATCTCGGGCACCGGCCGCAGGCCGTTGAGCGCCATGCCGATGGCGAAGCCCAGAATGCCGGACTCGGCCAGCGGCGTGTCCATTACACGGTCCTCGCCGAACTCCTCGATGAGGTCCTTGGTGACGCGGAAGATGCCGCCGTCGACCCCGACATCCTCGCCCAGCAGGTAGACGCGCTCGTCGTGCGCCATCTCCTCGCGCAATGCCTGGTTGATCGCCTCGACCATGGTCAATTCAGCCATCGTTCGATCCTCCCTGGCCGGCGAACCGCTTTCGCTGGCGCTCGAGCTCGGCGGTGCGTTCGGCGTAGATGTGGTCGAACATCGTCTCGGCGCCGCCCAGGGTCTCGATCCTCTCCTGTGCCCGTTCCCAGGCCTTGTCGATAACCTCGGTGACCTCGTCCTCGAGCGCCTGTCGCTTCTCGTCGTCGAGCAGGCTCCTGCCGCGCAGATAGCGCTCGAACCGGTCGATCGGGTCGCGCGCCCGCCATTCCTCGACCTCGTCGTCCTCGCGATAGCGCGTGGGATCATCGGCGGTGGTGTGCATTTCCAGGCGGTAGGTGACGCACTCGATCAGTGTCGGCACGTGGTCGGTGCGTGCGCGCTCGACCGCTTCCAGCGCCGCGACATGGCAGGCAAGGACGTCGTTGCCGTCGACCTGGATGCCCGGGATGCCGTAGCCCAGAGCCTTCTGGGCCAGGGTTTCCGCCTTGCTCTGGCGTGAGCGCGGGACCGAGATGGCGTATTGGTTGTTCTGGCACACGAACACCACGGGGCAGTCGAACACGGCGGCGAAGTTGACGCCTTCGTGGAAGTCGCCCTGCGAGGTGGCGCCGTCGCCGAAGTAGGTCATCACCACCTCGTCGCTGCCGGCCATGCGCGCGGCATAGCCGATGCCGGCGGCCTGAAGAAGCTGCGTGCCTACCGGCACGGCGTTGGGCAGGTTGCGCGTATCCTCGGGCAGCTTGGCGCCTTCGTTGTAGCCGGCGTCGAACACCAGGATGTCGGCGGGGTCCACGCCGCGCCAGAAGTTGGCGGCGGTCTCGCGGTATGAGGGTACGTGCCAGTCGCTCGGGCGCAGGGTGGAGATGGTGCCGACCTGTGCCGCTTCTTGGCCGTTGACCGGGGCGAAGGTGCCGATCCGTCCCGAGCGCTGCAGCTTGAGACGGCGCTCGTCGAACCGCCGGGCCAGCAGCATGGTACGAAAGCCGTCGAGCAGCGGGCCGTTGGGCAGCGCCGGCTCGAGCTCGGCATCCGCCTCGCCGTCTTCGTCGAGGATCGACAGGTAATCGAGCGGCAGATCGGTCTCGATTGCACGCCGCGGCATCGGATGGCTCCGATTGTTCGGGCCGGAAATCCGTGGCGCGGGGCCACTCCTTTTCACATGCTCAGGAACCGGACGATTTCAACTGCTTCGACTTCAACCTGGCCATGACGGCACACCAAACAGGGGCAAGGCATCAGTTATTGCGTCGATGGCCGTCGGTCGAGACGAGGTGCAGCCATTCGGAGTAGGGCAGGCGCAGGTAGATCTCGGCGTTGCCCTCGATCATGCCCAACGCCGCGGCACGGCACAGCGGGTTGACGCCGCCGAAGCGGCGTTCGCACCAGGCATCGCCGCTGTCGACGAACCTGAAGCCGTCGATCCGGTCGACGACCAGGGTCCGGCCTTCGGACAGCAGACCGACCGGTTGAGTGACGAACACCATCAGATGGGCGTAAGCGACGTAGCCGAGCCCGACCGCGATCACCAGGAGGATCAGGAATGAACGCATGGTGCCCCCGAGGCCGCTCCGTTCCGACGTTCGCGCCGGTCACAAGTAGTAGATGGCCAGGTAGCCGGCCAGGAGGATCACGATCCACAGCACGGTTCCGCCGGTCGGCATCGTGCGGGACATGGCCCCGTCGATGGGGCGGCTCCGAGCGGCCCCTCGCACGAGCGCGGAGAGCCTGGTCTCCAGGCTGCGGACGGCATCGACCCGGATGCCGGCAAGGGCGTGGAATGCCGGCGCTGCGACGGCGGGGATCAGCCGGCGATAGAGCCAGTCCGTGTCGAGGTTCACCGAACGCAGTTGAGGAGGAAACAGGCCGGCGCGGATCAGCACGGCGAATGCCAGCGCGGAGAACAGGAGCAATTGAAGCTGGGCAACCACCTTTGCGCCGGTGTAGGGCTGGTAGTCCACCGCGTACGGAAGGATGTCGTAGAGAGGCGCCGGGAATATCCCGGGAGCCACGCAGAGAACGGCGGTCGCACCCATTGCCAGAAGCATGGTCGTCGGCGCTTCCGCGCAGCGCTTGCCGGAATCTCGGGCGAAGAACGCGAAGTAAGGGATCTTGAGGCCCGCGTAGTGGAGCACGGCGGCCGAAGCGCCCATGAGGACGAGCCACGCGACCAGCAGGCCATCGTTCGCCACGGCGCTCGTTATGAACGACTTGCTCACGAATCCGCCCAGCAAGGGAACCGCGGAGATCGAGGCCGCGCCGATAATGCAGAATCCCGTGGTCCACGGCATCGACTTGTAGAGGCCACCCAACTCCGAGGCCTTTGCGGTCCCGGCTCGGTAGAGTACGGCCCCCACTGACATGAACAGGAGCGCCTTGTAGAGAATGTGGGTGATGGCATGGGCGACAGCGCCGTTCAGGGCCAGTTCGGTGCCAATCCCTATCCCGACCACCATGAAGCCGAGCTGAATGTTCAGGCTGTAGGCCAGGACGCGGCGCAGGTCGTTCTCGATGACCGCGTAGAAAATCGGAAACGCGGTCATCGCGGCACCGATCCATACAAGCGATTCGGTGCCGGCGAAGCCCCGGGCAAGCGCGTAGACGGCGAGCTTGGTCGTGAATGCGCTGAGGATCACCGTACCGGTGACGCTCGCTTCGGGATACGCGTCGGGGAGCCAATTGTGAAGCAGCGGAAACGCGCATTTGATACCGAAAGCGAGGAAGATCAGTGTCCCTGCCGTGCTGTCCAATCCAATGTTGCCGAACGTCAGCGATCCCGTGTCGGCAAGCAGGCCGATGGCGCCTACCAGCAGCAGAACGCCGGACGTGACCTGAACGATCAGGTAGCGCATTCCTGCGCGGTAGGCGCGCTCGGTCCGTCCCTCCCAAACGATGAACACCGAAGCGATTGCGGTGAGTTCCCAATAGATGAACAGCGTCAGCAGGTCGCCGGCGAACAGTGCGCCCACGGCCGCTCCGATATAGATCAGGGCCGCAACCTGTTCCGCGGTGCGGTTGATGTTGAGGGCGTATAGGGCGACAAGGAACGCGGCGATATGGAAGATGTAGCCGAAGGCCAGGCTCAGATCGTCGACCCTCACCGGCGTGAGCGCGTAGTCGAACACGACGAGTGTGCCGAAGCTGCCGGGCTCCAGAACCAGCAGACCGCCCATGCCGACGAGCGGTAGCGCAAGGAGGTACGCCGAGCGCAACCAGCCGCGCAAGACCGGCACGATCAGCGCCCCGGCGATGAGGATCAGGCCGGGCGGCAGCTCACCGATCATAGTAGTCCTCCGGCCGCATCAAAAGTTTTCGCAGTTGTTTCGCGGCGAGGATAAGGAGGAGGCAGAAGACGAGGGCGTACCAGCCGTAGAAGCCGAATACGGCCTCGACGGCGAACTTGGCGTGCTTGTCGTACAGCAAATCGGCGAAAAGGAGCAGGGCACAGACGAGCCAAAGACCGCGGTGGATCTTGTCTGCGGTCTCCCGACGGTCCAGCCAGTGATCCCTTTCGCCGTTTCTCCCGCCATTCGCCATTGGTTCACCTGCGCCCGTTTCGTCAGCCCGCCGCCAGCGGACTCAGAAAGGCATAGACAAGGTCCCCCGCCAAGAACAGCGCGACGCAACCCGCTGCCGTCAGGCACAGCGGGAGCAGGCACGCGGCCGGCGCCTCTCTCACGCCGTCCGGCAGCGGGGTTCCGGGTGCCGCCGCGGCGCCGGCGGACGCCGGCCTCGGGACGGGGACGAACCAGGCGCGGGCGACGATGGGCATGAAGTAGGCGACGTTGAGCAGCGTGCTCAGCATCAGTGCTGCGACCAGGATGAAACGCTCGTCGTCGAGCGCGGCGAGGGTCAGGTACCACTTGCTCCAGGAGCCGCCGCCGGGAGGGAGCCCGGCGACGCTGAGCGCTCCGATCAGGAACGCGGTCATGGTGACCGGCATGACGCGGCCGATACCCGCCATGTCGCTGATCTCGGTCTTGTGCAAGGCGGTGTAGATCGCTCCCGCGCAGAAGAAGAGCGTGATCTTGCCGAATGCGTGCATGGCGATATGCATGCCCCCGCCGATCACGCCCCATTTGCTCGCCAGCGCGCCGCCCAGCACCACATAGGCCAGCTGGCTGACGGTGGAGTAGGCCAGCCGCGCCTTGAGATTGTCCTTCGTCAGCGCGATCACCGAGGCGAGCACGAGGGTTATCGCGGCCACATAGGCCAACCAGTCGCTGGCGCCGGTGGTATCGAGCAGGTCGATACCGAAAATGTAGACGATGACCTTGAGCGCCGTGAACACGCCCGCCTTGACGACCGCCACCGCATGGAGCAATGCCGAAACCGGCGTCGGCGCAACCATCGCGGCGGGAAGCCACCGATGGAACGGCATGAGGGCGGCCTTGCCGATCCCGAACATGTAAAGGGCGAGCAGCACGCCCACGAGCTCGTCAGGCACCTGACCGTCGATAATGCCGCCGGAGCGGAAGTCCAGGGTTCCGGTCATGGCCCAGGTCGCGATGATGCCGGTGAGCAGCAACGCGATCGAGGTCGCCAGCAGCAGGCCGAGATAGATCCGCGCCCCGCGCACCGCCTCCGCTGTTCCGTGATGGGCCACCAACGGATAGGTGCTGAGGGTCAGCACCTCATAGGCGAGGAACAGGGTGAACATGTTGTCGGCGAAAGCGATCCCCATCGTGGCGGCGAGCGCGATCGCGAAGAACACGTAGTACCGAGTCTGGTGCCCCTCCTTGTTGGCGCGCATGTAGCCGATCGAGTAGACCGAGGTTACGAGCCACAGGAACGAGGCAATCAGTGCGAACAGCATGCCCAGCGGCTCGATCGAAAAAGCGACCGGCAGGCCGGGCATGACGGCAAGCAGCTCGAAGGCCGGCTGCGCGCCATCGAGCACGCCGATGACGATGTAGACGACCAGCGCGAACAATGTCGTCGCCGTCACCAGGGTCACGCCCTCGCGCTGGTTCGGCCGGCCCGCCGACATCCAGATCAGCGCCGCGCCCGCGGCGGGCACCATCATGGTGAGGGCCAGGGCCGTTTCGAGCATCATTGCCAGGCCCCTATCAGTGCTTCGGCCGCTGCGCGCGAGACCCCGACGCTGCCCGTGGTTTCGAGGCCGAAATAGAGGTTGGCGAAGACCAGCAGCCAAGTCGGCACGAGCAGGCTTGCCGGCGCCTCGCGCGGCGCGGCGCGCCCTGCCGTGCGCTCGGGCGTCTGGAAGTACGCCGCCTCGACGACACGCCAGACATAGATCACTGCGAGGAGCGAGCTCAGCACCACCAGAATCGCGACTGGCCACCAGCCTCTGTCAAAGGCCGCCAGCATCAGCCACCACTTGGACATGAAGCCGGCGGTCAGCGGGATACCGATCAGCGACAGACCGCCAACCGCGAACGCGGCCATGGTCACCGGCATGTGCCGGGCGATGCCGCGCATGTCGGCCAGGTGGACCGAGCCGATGCGGTAGAATACGCAGCCGAGCGCCAGAAACAGCGCGCCCTTGATCAGCGCGTGGTTGAACAGGTGCAGGATGCTCGCGGTCAAGCCCATCGCGGTGCCGAAGGACAGGCCCAGCACGATGTAGCCGATCTGCGCCACCGAGGAATAGGCGAGCATCCGCTTGATGTCGTTCTGGAAGATGGCGATCGTCGAAGCCACGAACATCGCCGCCACGGCGAGGGCCAGGATCACTTCGGCGAAGTGCAGCGAGCCGAAGCTGTAGGCCGGTCCGAAAACGGTGAACACGAAGCGGTAGAGGACGTAGACCGCCACCTTGGTTGCGGTGCCGGCGAGGAAGGCGCTGACCATCGAAGGCGCGTATGCGTAGGCGTCGGGCAACCACAGATGCAACGGGAACAGGGCGAGCTTGAGCGAGATGCCGACGGTCAGGAAGGCGAAGGCGGCCTGCACCGTGACGTGGTTCGGGGTCGCGGGAAGGCGCTGTGCGAGATCGACCATGTTGAGCGTGCCGGTGACCATGTAGAGCAGGCCCACCCCGATCAGGACGAATGTCGCGCCGATCGTTCCCAGGATCAGGTAGCGGTAGGCTGCCATCAGGGCTTTCGGTTGCCGGCCGAGCGAGATCAGGGCGTAGGAGGACAGCGACGAGATCTCGAGGAACACGAACAGGTTGAAAGCGTCACCGGTGATCGCGATGCCCAGCAGCCCGGCCAGGGCCAGAAGGTACATCGTGTAGAACAGGTAGATGCGTTCGTCCTCGACCTCGCGCCGGACGCTCTGGAGGGCGTAGGGCATGATCACCGAGCCCAACGCGGTCACGATCACGAGGACATAGGCGTTGACCGGCTCGACCAGGTACTCGATGCCCCACGGCGCCGCCCAGCCGCCCAGCATGTAGGAGATCCTTCCGTGCTCGAGCGTCTCCACGAGCAGCGCGAGCGCGATCGCCAGACTGGCCCATGTCGCCAGCGTCGCCAGCGCCCACGCGCCGGCAGGCCGGCGCAGCGCGACGCACAGCGGCGCGGCCGTCAGCGGCACGACGACCTGCAGGATCGGCAGGTGCTCTGCGATCACGGCTCGGCGTCCTGGTCGCGGATCTCGTCTTCCTCGATCGTCCCGTAGGCTTCGTTGATGCGGACGACCAGCGCCAGCCCCAACGCGGTCGTGGCCACGCCGACGACGATGGCGGTGAGGATCAGCACATGGGGCAGGGGATTCGAGTAGGCAGTGGCGCCCTCGACCAGGATGGGGGCCGTGCCGCCCTGCAACTTGCCGACCGAGATGTACATGACGAAGACCGAGGTCTGGAAGATGTTCAGGCCGACGATCTTCTTCATCAGGTTGCCACGCGCGATGACCACGTAGAACCCGGTCATCATCAACAGGATGACCATCCAGTAGTTGTAGAGGCCCAGCGCCAGGTCGACGAACCGGTCGATCATCGCGGCGCCTCCCCGCTCTGGCGCGGCCGCGGGCGGCCCGCGAAGGCATAGAAGACCGCGATCATTACCGAGGCGACGGTGACGCCCACGCCGAACTCGACCGCCAGGATGCCGTAGTGCTGGCCGTCCGACGCGTCGCGCGCGAGGACCGAGTAGTCGAGGTAGTTTCCGCCAAGCACCAGGCCGGCCAGGCCGGTGCCGGCGAAGATCAGCACGCCCACGGCCATCATCGCCCGGACCAGCCTCGGCGGCGCCACCTTGCGTGCGGTGTCGACGCCGTAGATCAGGCTATAGAGGATGAATGCCGCGCCGAAGATGACGCCCGCCTGAAAGCCGCCCCCCGGCCCGTAGTCGCCGTGGAACTGGACGTAGAGCGCGAACAGCATGATGAACGGGATCAACAGCTTCGCGACGATGCGAAGCACCCAATGATGCCTCATGCCTCGTCCCTCGCGCCGCCGTTCTCGGCGCTCCGTGTGTCGGGTTTTGGCGCGGGCTGCCTGCGCCGCACCGCATGGCCCAGCAAAAGCAGAACACCAATGCCTGCGGTGAAGATCACCACGACCTCGCCCAGCGTGTCGTAGGCGCGGTAGCTGGCCAGCACGTTGGTGACGATGTTGGGGATGCCGATGGCGGTGGGCTCACCGTACTGCGGCACCGTGTCCCGAAGATATTCGGGCGCCACGTGATTGTGCGCCGGCGCCTGCGGGTCGCCGAAGTGCGGCGCGTCGAGCGTGCCGTAGACCAACGCCAGCCCCGTCACCGCGACCGCGCCCAGCGGGATCCACACCCAGCGTTTGGGGTGCATCTCCTCGCGCCTGGTCAGGGCCAGCGTGCCCAGGAACAGCACCGTGGTGATGCCGGCACCGACCGACGCCTCGGTGAAGGCCACGTCGACGGCGTCGAGCACCACGAACAACCCCGCGGACAGGAACGAGTATATGCCCGAGAGCATCGCCACGGCGAACAGGTTGGTCATGCGCACGATGGCGATCGCCGTTACCGCCATGAAAGCCAGCAGGATGAAGTTGATCAATGGCTCCATGACTAGTCCCGCGACCTTCGGGAGCCAGATCTGTCGCCCAGCAGCGGCTCGACCCCGGCGCTCAGCGCGGTCTGGGCCAGCGCGTGCGTGGCCGTGGGGCTGGTGAAGAACATGAACAGGAAGACCAGCGCCAGCTTTGCCGTCACCAGCGTGAAGCCGCCCTGCACGGCGAGGCCCGCCAGGATCAGGCCCATGCCCAGCGTGTCGCCGATGCTGGCTGCGTGCATCCGGGTATAGACATCGGGCAGCCGCAACAGGCCGACGCCGCCCACGACCACGAACAGCCCGCCCGCGACCAGCATCACCCAGCTCACGATGTCCGCCAGGAGGGCCCACATCATATGTCGCCCTCCTCGGGCGAGCTGCGTCCCAGGTCGCCGTAGCGGCGGAACTTGAGCGCCGCGATCACGCCGATGAAGTTGATCAGCGCGTAGACCAGGGCGATGTCCAGGAAGTCCGGCCGTCCGCTCAGGAAACCAAGGACGGCGATCAGCAGCACCGTCTTGGTGCCGAACATGTTCACCGCCAGAATGCGGTCATAGACCGTCGGTCCCAGGAAGGCGCGCACCAGGGCCAGGCCCATTGTCACGAGGATCGCCAGCGCGGCAGCGGCAAACATCCAGGTTTCAACCATCCGCGCCACCCTCAGACATTCCCTCGAAACGTGTAACCTGCCGGTCCATTGTGCCTTCCTTCAGCGCCTCCGCCCCCTCGCGCGACAGCGCGTGCACCTCGACCTCGTTCTCGGACAGACTTAGCGTCACAGTGCCCGGGGTGAGCGTGATCGAGTTGGCGTAGGTGACGCGGCCGAGGTCGGTCTTCTGCGACGGCGCGACGGAGAGCACGGTGGGCGAGATCGGCAGTCGCGGATCGAGGACCCGCCGCGTCACGTCCAGGCTGGCCTTGACGATCTCCCAGCCCAGCCACAGCCAGTAGCCGGGGGCGCGCCAGGAAATGTGGATCGGATGGCCTTCGTGGTCGATTACCTCCATCCGGTGGGCAATCCAGGCGACAAACAGGCAGGACAATGCGCCGAGGCCCAGCAACAGGCCGGTATAGTGGCCTGACAGCAGGAGCCACACGATCGCAAGGACCACGATCAGGCTGACCACGCGCATCGCGATGCCCCGTTCCCGTCCACGAATGGCGCGGGACCTTAATCGAGGCCCCCGGCCTTTCCAAGGGAAACTGGACTGAAAAGCACCGGTGCGTAGGGCTTTAGCCCCAATTCCCGCGCCCCTCGGCTGCTCCGGCTCGAAGCGGGGTCGTGGGAGGCATGAAACGGGAGATCGCCGCCCTCAGCCATAGGCCGCGTCGAAGAACGCCACTTCGAGCGCGGTCATCTCGCGGAACAGGTCGACCGCCCGTTTGCGCCGCGCCTCGTCCAGCGAGGCCCCCTCGCGGTCCAGTTCGGCGCGCAGGAAGCCGACGAACTCGCGGAACGACACGACCTGATGCAGGTCGATCCACTCGTCGAAGAAGAATACCCCGGTCCGGTCGTCGCCACACGACGTCGCCCATTCGAGGTAGCACCATTCGGCGCACAACAGCAGCCCCATGATCTCGGCGTAGCCCTCGTGCTCGGCGGTCTCCAGCATCAGACGCCGTAGCTTGGTCGTTACCGGGCCGAGGTCGGCGCCGCGCCACTCTGCCTCCTCCACGCCCAGCGCCGCGAAGCTGCGCTCGAAGAAGGTATTCTCCTCGCCGGTGAGCACGCCGAGGAAGCCTGTCAGCGTCCTCTTGGCCGCCATCGAGGGCGCGCGCCCGACGGCGAAGCCGACGAAGCTCACCAGCGTCTCGATGAAGGCGTAATCCTGCACCAGGTACCGCGCATAGACATCCCGATCGAGTGTCCCCGACGCCAGCTCGCGCGTGAAGCGGTGACCCGTCGCCGCGGACCAGTCGGGCTCGGCGGCGGAGCGCAGCTCGTCGGAAAAACGGATGGTCATCGGGCCGCCTCGAGCTCCACCGCGTACTCCTCCACCGGCGGGAGCTCGCCGATCACCTCGTGCTTGCGCAGGAAATCGGCGAATGCCTGGTACTTCTCCCTGTCGAGCTTCGCCGGCTCGTCGGCGAACAGCGGCACGGTGTCCTCCCAGGCCTTGCGGTTCAGTTCGTCGTCGAGCTTGTCCTCGCGGCCCTCGACGAACAGCGCCCATGCGCCTTCGGGATCGCGCTTGAGATGCTCCACGCCGCGCGTCACCGCGCGCAGAAAGGCGGCGAAGCGGTCGTCGCCCTCCATGCCTTTCCGGGCGATGAACACCAGCTCGTCGTAGGCCGGCACGCCGTGCTCCTCGGGCAGGAAGGCGCGGCCCTTGCGACCTTCGATCTCGAGCTGGTTGAGCTCGAAGTTGCGGTAGGCGCCGATGACGGCCGCGACCTGCCCGGACATCAGCGCGGGCGAGAGCGCGAAGTTGACGTTGACCAGCCTGACATCGTCCATGGTCAGGCCGGCCTCGCCCAGCATCGCGGTGAGCAGCGCCTCTTCGAAGCCTCCCACCGAGAAGCCGATCTTCCGTCCCTCGAGGTCGGCGATCTCCTTGATCGGCCCGTGCTCGAGCACGACAAGCGAGTTGAGCGGCTGATCGACCAGAGTGCCGATGCGTACCACCGGCAGCCCCTCGGCCGCCTGCATGTGGAGCTGCGGCTGGTACGAGATCGCCAGGTCGTAACGCCCGGCCGCGACCAGCTTGGGCGGGTCGTTGGGGTCGCCCGGCTCGGTCATCTCGACCTCCAGCCCCTCCTCGGCGAAGTAGCCCGCCTCCTGCGCCACGTAGAGCGGCCCATGGTCCGGGTTGACGAACCAGTCGAGGATCAGCGTGAGCTTCTCCTGCGCCTGCGCCGTGGGCGCGGCCAGGGCGAGGAGGGCGGCGAGCATGGTTGTGCGGAACATCGGTCGTGGTCTCCTTGGTCTCGAATTCGATCCGGCTGGTGGCTTTTCGTCCCTCGGAGTGGAGCGCCTCATCACGTCCCCTCCAGCCGGTCGGGCTGCCACGGCGCGATCCGCCGCATCGCCCAGTCGACGGCGTAGTAGAGCGTCACCGCCATCGCCACGAGCGTCAGAAGCGCGGCAAACATCACGTCGATCCGGGTGCGGGCGTTGGCGTCGATCATCAGCCGCCCGAGCCCGGCTTCGGATCCGATCCACTCGCCGACTACCGCGCCGATCGGCGCCACCGCCGTGGCCACCCGCAGGCCTGAGCCCAGCGCCGGCAGCGCCGCGGGGATGCGGACATGGACCAGCGTGGCCCAGCGTCCGGCGCCCATGGTGCGCGCGAGATCCAGCCACCCGGGCTCGGTCCGGCGCAGCCCGTCCAGGAACGCGGCGGTGACCGGGAAATAGATGATCAGCGTCGCCATGACGATCTTGGGCGCCATGCCGTAGCCGAACCACAGCACCAGCACCGGCGCGAGCGCGAACACCGGCACCGCCTGCGAGGTCACGAGCACCGGCATCAGGAACCGTCCGAGCCAGCGCACATAGGCCATGGCCAGCGCGCTCGCCATGCCCAGCCCCGCACCCAGAGCCAGCCCGGCCAGGATCTCCACCAGCGTCACCCAGGCGTGTTCGGTGACGATGTCGGGCCGGCTCCACCAGGCGCGCGCCACCTCCCAGGGCCCGGGCAGGATAAAGCGGGGCAGGCCGAACAACTCGACGACCGCGCCCCACACCGCTACCAGCGCCGCGGCCACCGCCAGGGGCGAGACGATCCTCATGCCGCCGCTCCTTCGGCCGCGATCTCGGCGAGCAGGCGCCCCTGCGCCTCGAGCAGGTCGGGATCATCGGGATCGCGCGGCGGCGACGCGTCGGGCACGGCGACCGGCACCAGTACCGCCGGCGATCCCCGCAGCACCAGCACGCGGTGGCCCAGGCGCAGCGCCTCCATCGGATCGTGGGTGACCAGCAGCACCGTGCGCCCGGCGAGCAGCCGCGCGGCCAGCTCCTGGATGCGCGTGCGCGTGATCGCGTCGAGCGCCGAGAACGGCTCGTCCATCAGCACCACGGGCCGATCCTCGAACAGCGTGCGCGCCAGCGCCACCCGCTGGCGCTGGCCGCCCGACAGCGCATCGGGCCGGTCGTCCGCCCGATCCGCCAGCCCGACCTGGTCGAGGAGCGCGACCGCCCGCCGCCGCGCCTCCGGTCCGTCGGTTCCGCGGAGCCGCGCGCCTACGGCGACGTTGGCGGCCACGCTCAGCCACGGCATCAGGAGGTCGCGCTGGCCCATATAGGCGATGCGGCTCGCGACCGGTCCGCCGTCACCGGCGTCGATGCGCGTGCCCGGCGCGCCCTCAGCCAGTCCGGCGAGGATGCGCAGCAGCGTCGTCTTGCCCACGCCCGAGGGGCCGAGCAGGCAGGTCCAGCGCCCGGCGGGAAGGTCCAGGTCGAGATCGCGGAACAGCGCGGCACCGTCGAAATCGATGCGCGCTGCGCGCAAGTGAATCGATGGCGAGGAAGAAAAGGTCATGCGGCCCACTGATCCCTACGCCGGTCCGAACCGGATCAGGTTCCAGGGGTCGTCCCGAAGGACCTCTCAGCCGACCGTCGGCTCCCCCCAGTGTCCGCGCAGGACTATGGGGCGGGCGGCGGGCTCTGGCAAGGGCAAGGACAGTGGGAAACGGAGGCTAGCGGTCGAAAAATCCCATGGCGGCGCGGGACGACGCCGATTCAGCGTCCCAAGGGACGTGGCTTGGGAGGCGAGGGATGCGTGGGGCGAACACCGCGGTCGACGCGCGCGGGGCTCTCGGTTCTTGTCCTTCTACAGCGGGCTGAAGTCGGTCGAGACCATCCGCGCCGACGGCGAGATCGAGGGCGTCGCTCCGGTGATGCACAAAACCGGCTGCCGCGCCGACCGCCCGAAAAGCCCCGCGCCCCCGCGTAGCCCCGCTTCGCCGTGGCCTCGCGCGCGGCCGAGCCGGCTCGGCCCGCTCGCCGCGGATCGCGGATCCCGCCTACCCGACAGCCGGGCGTCCGCGAGTTGGGCCGGCAGGGCGAAATCGTATCGGGCGCTGGATCGGCCGGCGTATCCGCAAACAGGAGACACTCGTGAACCAGATCATCTACATCGTCGGCCTTGTCGTGATCGTCCTGTTCTTTCTGGGCTATTTCGGCCTGCGCCGATCGCGACGCCACCGCAGCGGCTCCGGTCCGCTCAGCCCCGTGGGTTCGCTTCCGGCCGGCTCCCGGCACGTCCGCGGCAGCGTGTGCAAAGCCCCGCCGAGGTAAGGCGATGCATTACAATTATTCATTGTCGGAGTGCTTCGTCGCGGACAGGATGGGCCGTAGCGACATGCCGTGGCGCACGATTGGACGTTTGGCACCGGCGCTGGGCCGGGCAATGCCCGAGCCAAGCTAATGGAAAATTAACCTGCCGCCCGCCGCGATTGACTTGGCCGGAAAAGCGTCTATCTTTCCTTTCACGTGTCACGTTCGCTTGTGTGACGAAGAGATCCGGTTCAGCCCGCTTTCGCGGTCCGCCGTTCGCCTCAGTCATCTTCCGACAATGTGATCGTAAGCCCCGCCGCGCCGTCGCCTAGCGCGGGGCGCGGCTTCCAAGTTTCCACGAAAGGAATGACTATGGCTACCGGAACCGTGAAGTGGTTCAACCCGACGAAGGGCTTCGGCTTCATCGAGCCCGAGGACGGCTCGAAGGACGCCTTCGTGCACATCTCCGCCGTTGAGCGCTCGGGCCTGACCTCGCTCAACGAAGGGCAGAAGGTTTCCTACGACCTGCAGCCCGGCCGCGACGGCAAGTCCGCCGCCGAGAACCTGCAGATCATCGAGTAACCAGGTCCGGCGCCGTTCCCGGCTCCGGCCGGGGGCGGCGCCGAACGACCGTGCGGCCGTCCCGCCAGAGCCGGCCGGCCGCAACCCGAATCCGAAGATCGGTCCAATGTCCAAGTCCGCGCGCTCCAAGGCCCAGCAGCATTTCGCCCCGAGCCAGAAGAAGAAGAGCGAGTTTCTCCGCCTCAAGGAGGAGGGTGAGCGCAAGCGGACGGAGAAGGTGGCGCGCCTGCGCGCCCTGCGCCTCGAAAAGGAGGCCGCGGAGCTCGATGCGTCCGCCGCCGCCCCCGTGGCCGCGGCGCCCAAGAAGAAACCCGCCGCAAAGCGCAAGAAGGCCGCCTCGGCAGCCGAGAACTGATCGCCCACCGAACCCCGGCCCCTGGCGATACCGCCGATCCGCGCTGGCGGCTTCGCGCGCCGAAGTCGGGTTCCGCATCGAGGTGATCCCGCGAGGGAGGCCGCCGTTGCCCCTCGCACCCCATGACGCTACATCCCTGGCATGGCCGCCGCGCCGCTTATGATCGCCCACGACATCTACCGCCGCTCGCGCTACCGCGGAAAGCACCCGCTTGCGATCACGCGGGTGGCGCCAGTGGTCGACCTGGCCCGAGCGCTCGGCTGGCTCGACGAGGCACGCTACCACGAGGCCCCGATCGCCACCGACGACCAGCTCGCGCGCTTCCACGACCGTGGCTACATCGCCGCGCTGCGTGCCGCCGAGGAACGGCAGTCGGTGCTCGAGGCGCATAAGGCGCGCTACGGGTTGGGCGTCAACGGCAACGGCGTGTTCGGCGAGGTGTTCCGCCGCCCGGCCATCGCCTGCGGCGCCACCCTCATGGCTGCCGCAATGCTGCGCGACGGCGGCACGGTGCACAGCCCGGCGGGCGGCACCCACCACGGACGGCGCGACCGCGCCGCCGGCTTCTGCTTCCTCAACGATCCGGTCCTCGGCATCCTCGCGTTTCTCGACCAGGGGCTCGATCGGATCGCCTATGTCGACATCGACGCCCATCACGGCGACGGCGTCGAGGACGCCTTTGCGAACGACCCGCGCGTGCTCACCCTGTCGGTCCACGAGGCGGGCCGCTGGCCGCGCACCGGCACCGACAGCACGGCCGCGATGCACCGCTACAATGTCCCCGTGCCCGCCGGTTTCCACGACGGTGAGCTCGCCTATCTGGTCGAGACCGTGATCCTGCCGCTGCTCGACGGGTTCGGGCCGCAGGCGCTGATCGTCCAGTGCGGCGCCGACGCGCTGGCCGACGACCCCATGTCCGGCCTCGCGCTCTCCAACCGCGCCTACCGCCGCACCCTCGCCGCGCTCATGGGCGCGGCGCCACGCCTTTTGGTGTTGGGCGGCGGCGGCTACAACCCGTGGGCGGCCGCGCGCTGCTGGACCGGCTTGTGGGCGGTGCTCGATGGCCGGGAACTGCCCGACCGGTTGCCGGAAGAGGCCCAAACAGTGCTGCGCGCGCTCGACTGGCAGCACAGCCGTGGCCGCAACCCGCCCGAGCGCTGGTTCACCGCCCTCGACGACCCGCCCTCGGACGGCCCGGTCCGCGGCGCGGTCAGGGAAGCGGCCGCCGCCTGCCTGCGGGGCTGAGCGGCCGTCCGGGCACGTAACACGGGCCCAAAGGTGCTATCCTGCGCCGCCGATCCACCACCTGCATGGGAGACCGCCATGGCCCGACGCCTGCTCGCGATGCTCGCAATCCTCGTCCTCGCCGGGACCGCCTTCGCCGCCGACCGCGCCTCCTCGGGCAGCCGCGGCGGTACCGCCGACCCGGCGATCGCGGGCGTGTGGTCCGGCCACTACTTCTATCCGAACAACTCCAACCCGCCCGTGCCATTCGAGCTGCGGGTGACCTCGACGCAGGGCGTGACCTTCCGCGGCCGCACGTCGGAGCCGAACACCTTCGGCGATCCCGGCGTCCGGGCGCTGTATGCCGACGTGGTCGGCAGCGTGGGTCTCTACAGCTCGATCCGCTTCGAAAAGACCTATGACGGCACCGGCGGTGTCGATCACTCGGTCAACTATGCCGGCACGCTCGACGCCGCCGGTCAGCGGATCGAGGGCAGCTGGAGCATCGGCAACACCGGCGGCCGGTTCGAAATGCAGCGGGTGGAGTAGCGCGGCGCAGGTATTCCGGTTGACGCGGCCGGGCGCATTGAGGACTCTCCTGCCTCCCGCCACCGCCCGCCCGGACACCATGGCCGCCACCAAGACCGACCTTCCAAGCCCGCTGAACCGGGCGCTCCTGCTCCTGGTCGCCTTCCTGGGCGGGTGGGTGATCATGCAGCTCGAGATCCTGGGCGGCCGCCTTCTGGCGCCGTTCTTCGGCTACTCGGTCTACCAGTGGGGTGCATTGATCGGCGTCGTGATGGGCGCGCTGGCGCTCGGCTATCACGTCGGCGGCCGCATCGGCGACCGGCCCACCGCGGCGCGCACGCTGCTGGTGGCCTTCGTGATCTCGGGCCTGTGGGTGGTCTCGGTGCCGCGTTTCGTCGACAGCTACATGCCCGCGATGCGCGCATTCGGGCCGGCCTGGGGGGCGGTCGCGGGTTCGACCATCCTGCTCGGCCTGCCGTCCTTCCTGCTCGCCATGACCTCGCCGATCGTGATCCGGCTGACGGCCTCCGAGCTCATCGCCAACAGTGCCGGGCGGGTCTATGCCGTCTCGACCATCGGCTCGATCGGCGGCACCTTTTTCGCCGCGTTCTACGCCATTCCGGAGATCGGCTCGCAGGCCAGCCACTTCCTCGCCGCCGTGCTGATCGGCGTGGCCATCGTCGCGCTCGCCGTCGCTACCGGGCTGCGCAAGTTCGTGGGCGCGGCCGCCGCGGTGGCCGTGCTCGGCATTCCGTTGCCGCGCGACCTGCCCGAGCGCGTCATCCATTACGAGGAGACGGTCCACAACATCATCCGCGTCGAGGAGCAGGGCGACTGGCGCTACCTCTATCTCAACTACACCGAGGGCGCGCAGACGGTGATGCACACCGAGAGCCTGTTCACCGGTTCCTATTACGACAAGTTCATGGTCGGACCCATGGTCAACGACGCGAAGAGCGCGCTGGTCCTGGGCGTGGCCGGAGGGACCGCGCTGCACCAGCTGGTCGAGACCTGGCCGGAGATCGAGGTCACCGGCGTCGACCTCGACCCCGCGGTGCTCGACGTGGCGCGCGAGTATTTCGGCCTGGCGGGCCGCGACCGGATCGATCTGGTCGCCGAAGACGCGCGCTGGTATCTCGCCACCACCGAGCGCGAGTGGGACATGATCGTGGTCGACCTCTACGTGACCGGCCACATCCCGTTCTTCGTCACGACCCAGGAGTTCTTCGCGCTGGTCCATGAGCGCCTCAGCGAGGACGGCATCATGATGATGAACATTCTCTCGCCGCGCCCGGGCGACGAGCTGATCAAGCCCTTCGTGCGCACCGCGCGCACATCCTTCCCGTCGACCTTCCTGATCGACCGGGGCAACTACATCCTGCTGGCGTCGAAATCGGTGCTTTCGGAACGCGCGCTGCGCGAGCGCTTGCGCGGGACACCGCCGTCTTCGGAGCCCAAGACGATGGCCAATCGAGTGCTGGCAACGCTGCGCCCCGCCTCGGCCGGGCGGCACTGGCCGGTCTTCACCGACGAGCGCAACGACGTCGAGTTCCGCACCTTCGACCAGTACTACGGCGGCTACTGACGCCGGGCGCGTCTCAGCTTTCCTCGCCGTAGGCCACCTGCGGCAGCGTCTCCCAGTGCTCGCCCGCCGCCATCAGGCAGGTTGTGCCGTTGGGGTGCGTGATCACGATGGTCCAGGTGGCGCCGTCGTCGGTGCTCAGGATCTCGACCAGCGAGCCGTTCGCGGCCATCCCGAGCGCCACCGGCTTCTCGGAGTACTTGCTGTCCAGGTGATCGAGGATCTTGGTTCGGCTGTCGCAGACCGCCTGGCGGGCGTCCGCGGGTGCCGCGGCAACGCCCAGCGCCGCAGCGGCGAAGAAAGCCGTGAGGATTCTGCGCATGGTGCTGCTCCTAACTCCGGTCATGCGAACCCCGGTCACCGGATCGGGGCCATGGAGCAGCCTAGGACAACACGTCTAAAGCTCGGCTTAATCGGAAATGAGGAAACCGTTAACGAAAGTAAAAATGCCATGCATCCGCCTCGGCATCCGCGTGCCGCTACCGCTTGCGCGCGAGCGTCAGCCCGTCGCCCACGGGCAGCATCGAGAGCGTGATCCGCTCGTCGTCGCGCAGCTTGAGGTTCAGCGCGCGCAGGGCCTTGGTGTTGTTGCGCGTCTGCCCGGGATCGGCGACCTTGCCGCCCCACAGCACGTTGTCGAACGCCACTACACCGCCCGGGCGCAACAGAACGAGTGCGCGCTCGTAGTAGTCGTCATAGCGTTTCTTGTCGGCGTCGACGAAGGCGAAGTCGAAGCTGCCCGCGCGGCCCTCCGTGTCGATGAGCGCGTCGAGCGTCGCGGTGGCGTCGCCCAGCCGTATGTCGATCTTGTCCGCGACGCCCAGCTCGGCCCAGTACTTGCGGCCGATATTCACCCAGTCTTCGGCCATGTCGCAGGCCACCAGCTCGCCGTCGGCCGGCAGGGCGAGCGCGACGCGGGCTGTGGAGTAGCCGGTGAACACGCCGACCTCCAGCGCCCGCGTCGCGCCCATCGTCTCGACCAGGAAGGCCATGAACTGTCCCTGCTCGGGGGAGATCTGCATCTCCGCCTCGTCGAACTCGGCCGTCTCGGCGCGCAGCCGGGCGAGCGGTTCGGGCTCGCGCAGCGACACTTCGAGCATGTAGTCGTAGATCCGGTCGGTCATCGACAGGGTCCGGTGGCTCACGGCGGACGCCTCCAGGAGCGGGTCGCGGGGCAGGGCAGGCTGGAACATGCGTCGCCGGCGCACCATCTGCAACCTTGTCCGCCCGGCCGCGCATCGTGTATCTGAGCTTGGGCGGGATGGACGCCCGTGGCGGCGACGGGGCGTAGCGCAGCCTGGTAGCGCGTCTGCTTTGGGAGCAGAAGGTCCCCGGTTCGAATCCGGGCGCCCCGACCAGCCCGGAACAAAGAGGAGCGGGATCGAGCATGAACGGCGGCAACAAGCGCGCGCGCATCTTCCAGCCGGCCAAGACGGCGATGCAGTCCGGCCGGTCCAAGACCAAGCGCTGGGTGCTCGAGTACGAGCCGGCCTCCCCGCGCGGCCACGACCCGCTGATGGGCTGGATTTCGTCGAAGGACCCCACGCGCCAGCTCCGCCTCACCTTCCCGACCAAGGAGGAGGCGGTGGCCTACGCGGACAAGCACGGCCTCGACTACGAGCTGTTCGAGCCGCACCGGCGCCCGCTCCGCCCCAAATCCTATGCCGCCAATTTTCAGTGGAACAAGGTCGAGTAGCGGCCCGCACTCGCGCGCTTCCCCCGGCGCCGCTAAACTCCGCCACCGGCCCCCGTAGCTCAACCGGATAGAGCACGGGATTTCTAATCCCGCGGTTGCAGGTTCGAATCCTGCCGGGGGCGCCATCAAACCGCACGGTTGGCGGTCTCTTCGTCGGGTCGCGGCGTCGTCGAGGTCACGCGCCGGCTGACGGGAAGGCCGGTTCGGGCTCGCTGGCACGCTCGACCGCCTTGTGCGGAACGGTGCGCAGTCCCGCGTCCCTACGGGGCACCGAGACGAACCGTTCCGGAAAACCCGCTCTCATTGCTTGCGCCGGCGGCGCGCGGCGCCGAGCGGAAGGCTGGCCATTACGAGAGCGGGGATGCCGCCCACCGCCAGCGTGTTGACGAACGGTCCCCACGGCGCCGGGTCGAAGGCGGGGCGGTCGAGAAGCGGCGGAAAGGTGCGAAACGCGGCGAACAGCGTCCAGGCGAGCAGCGCCAAGCCGGCGATCCCCGCGACGCGGCGGGTCGTTCCCGAAAGCAGCAGGAGCCCCGGGGCGGCGGCGGCCCAGAAGTAGACCGACGGCTGCACCGCGCCGTCGAGCACCGCGCCCCACAGCTCCCAGTCGGTCCAGAACGGCATCCCCAGCCGCTCGTGTGCAAGCCAGCCCAGTTCGATCAGCTCGTCGATCTGCCGGTGCGCGAAGACGTACCAGAACATCGTCGCACCCAGCGCGACCAATGCGGCGCCGGCGGCGAAGCGCAACGGGCGGTGGGAGACCGGGTCGATCAAAGCAAGATTGCCGGACGTGACGGGGCGCGGGGCCGGACAGGACAATTATGGTTCACGCCGCTCTCCCTCGCGAATGTCTCGGTTGTCCGGCGGCGTCCCGGGCCGAGCGTCACGCAGTGTGCGCCAAAGGCAGGCATTCGAGGATCGCCGGGAAGGCCGTGTCGATTTTCGTCACCGGAATATGCGTCGTCACGAATTGTTAATCGCTGGCGGGAGATGATCCCCGCTCGGGCAAGCGCGGCCGCCGCGATTCGGCGGCGTGCCCGGTATGGAAGGGGAGACCGACCTTGACCCTCGCGCATCCGCCTGCCCGGGATCGCCAGGCACCCGCGCCCAGCGCGCCGCTGGCGCGCATTCTGCGCCGCATGCCGCAGGATATCCGCTCGAGCTTCACGCCCGAACAGCTCGCCGCGCTCGACGTTTCGCTCGACCAAAATCAGCCATCCCGCCACGCGGTCAACCTGCGGGTGACCGTGCTCGGCCGCGTGTATTTCGCGATCTTCGTGGGACGCGAGCGCCGCTCCCCGGCGCGGCGCGCACAGGAGCGGCGGCGCCACCCGCTGGCCTCTCCCGGCAACGTCGCTTTCCTGCTCGGCGTCGCTCTGCTGGGGCTGGCTGCCGGCATGGGGCTGCATGCCCTGATCCTGGGAGGCTGAGCGGTGAGCGCCGTCGGCAGGACCCGACGCTTTCTCGCGGAACTGAAGAGCGACGAGGCCGGCGCCACCGTGATCGAGTACGCGCTGATCGTCTTCATCGCTTCCATCGGTATCGGCTTCGTGCTGCCCGAGACGGGCCTGTCCTTCGACGAGATCTTCGGCGCCGCCCAGGCCGGTCTCGACCGTGGCGTGGTCATGGGCGAGGCGGACTGAACCCTTGTCCGCGCGTGGACCCCATCCACCGCGCCTCAGTCCCCGGCGCCCGACAACCCGGTGTAGCGGAGCACGGTCCTGCCCATGGCGATGCGATCGCCGTCGCGCAGTTCGCGGGTGGCGATCAATGGCTCCCCATTGACGTGGGTCACGGGCTCGGCGCGGTCGGGCGAGAGGGTCGCAGTGGCAGTGTCGGGGTACAGGCGCAGGATGCCGTGGCCATGGCGGTGGATGCGGTCGTCGCCGAAGTTGAGCGGGATCTCGTTGGCGCGGGCGCGGCCGATGCGCGCCTCGGTTTCGGTGACGTAGATGCGGATGCCGGCGCCGGGGCCCTCGACGATCTCGATCAGGGCGAGGCTCCCGGCGGGAACGCCGATATCCCCGTGCGCCTGCGAGGTCGGCTCGTCGGGCGCCGGCTCCTCGGCCACCGCCGCTGGGGCGCGCCACCGCGTCTTGGTGGGCGTCCTGATCTCCGGCTCGGGGATGCGGGCCGGCGCCTCTGCCTTTTGGGGCGCCGGCTTCGACCTCGCGGCCGGCCGGGCGCGGGCCAGGCCGCGCCCGGCCAGGCTACGCAGGGCGGCGGCGGCATAGCGGGCCAGGGCTTCCACCTGGGGTCGCGCCGCTTCGGCGGCCCCCAGCGCCGCCGCCATCGCCGGGGTGTCGCGCCAGCGCCAGGCGCCCCAGGAGGCCCCGGCCAGGAGCAGCAGCACCAGGAGCGTGATCGCCAGGCTCCAATCGGGCGCGCCGATCGCGGTCTCGATCGCCTCGGCCACGTCCTCGGCGGTCACGGTGACCAGCACATCGAGGCCGGTGATCAGGCCCAGGATGGCGAGCTGGCCGAACTCCGAAGAGTCCTCGGGCAATCCCACCGCGCCGACCCCGGGCGAGCCTGCGGTCGGTGGCGCGGGAGCGCGGTACTCCAGCGCAAGCCGCGCGATCGACTCCGGAGCGTCTAGCCCGCGGTCCGCCCGGTCCCAGACCTCGAGCCAGTAATGCCCGGGCTCGACCCTGGCGTAGCGCGCGCCGCGATAGTCGAACCGATTCTCTGTTGCGTACAGGACGGTCTCGTCGGCGTCGGTGAGGCGGAACATCGGACCGTCGAGCGCTTGTGGCGTGCTCAGATGCACGATCAGGACGCCGGCCTCGCGCACGTCGAATGAGAACCAATCGGCACCCGGCCGGGCGTCCATCTGGATCGTGGCGTCGAACGGCAACTCGACGCGGGTGGCGTCGGCCCGGTCGTCGTTGACCTCGTACGGGTCGAGCGGTGGCTCGAGCTCGACCTTGACCGTGAAGGGCTGGGGCGCGTGGCCCTCGGCGGCCACCAGCATGACGTAGTCGCCTGACGGCACGATCCCGGACCGCCCGTCCGCCGCGACGACGTTGCCCGCGGCGTCCCGCAGCCCGATGGTCACCGCGCCCAGCGCAGGCGGCGGGAAATAGGCCTCGGCGCGCAGGGCGCCTGGCTCGGCGGTCGCGAACGGCACCGCGACCCGTGCGCCCGGCTCGGGCAGCGCGATCTCCACCATCCGGCCCGGCGAACCCGGCACGACCTCGACGCCGGGCGCGAAGAGCCAGGGCCGGTCCTGCGCGCGTGCGGGCAGGGCAAGGGCAAGGGCGAGCCCGAGCGCCAGGGCCACGAGGACGCTGAAGCATTTTTGTCTCTGACGGATCCGGCGCCGGCCCGCGCCCCCACCCGGCCG
>CAZMTC010000023.1:0-13519 GCA_964569105.1 uncultured Alphaproteobacteria bacterium
GGTACGCGCTCGGCGTCGACTACGAGATGTCGGGCAAGGACCTGATCGACTCGGTGCGCCTGTCGGGCCGCGTCTGCCGCATCCTGGGCGGCACGCCGCCCGACGGCTTCACCTACGAGCTTTTCCTCGACGAGAACGGGGAGAAGATCTCCAAGTCCAAGGGCAACGGGCTGACTGTCGACGAGTGGCTGACCTATGCGCCCGAGGAAAGCCTGTCGCTGTTCATGTACCAGCAGCCGCGCCGGGCCAAGCGGCTGTTCTTCGACATCATCCCCAAGACGGTGGACGAGTATCTGACCTTCGTCGCCAAGATGGCCGGGCAGGCGCCCGCCGAGCGGCTCGAGAACCCCGCCTGGCACATCCATTCGGGCCATCCGCCCGCACACGCCTCGCCGCTGGGTTTCGCGCTGCTGCTCAACCTCGCCAGCGTCGCCAACGCCGAGGACGAGGCGGTCCTGTGGGGCTTCATCGCCCGCTACGTACCAGGAGCGAGCGCCGAGACCGAGCCGACGCTGGCCCGTCTCGTCCATCACGCGCTGGCCTATTACCGCGACTTCGTCAAGCCGGCGAAGCGGTACCGCGCGCCCGACGGCGAGGAGCGCGAGGCGATGGAAGACCTGGAGGCGCGGCTCGGCGCGCTGCCGGCCGACGCGGCGGCCGAGGACATCCAGAACCTGGTCTACGAGGTCGGCAAGGCACACGCGTTCGAGAACCTGCGCGACTGGTTCCGCGCGCTCTACGAGGTGCTGCTGGGTCAGAGCCAGGGGCCGCGCATGGGCTCGTTCATCGCGCTGTACGGCGTCGAGGAAACGCGGACGCTGATCCGCCGCGCACTGGCCGGTGAAGACCTGTCCCGAGGATAACGCCAAGCTTGAAACCGCGCAGCCTGCGGCCAAGTCAAGACGCGTGATCTCCTCCCCGTCCTCGGGTCCGAAATGACCGTCGCATTCGAGATGCCCCCCGTGCGCACGACCAAGGCGGGCGCCACGCGCCGCGTGGGCGTCGAGCTCGAGTTCGGCGGTCTGACCTGCATGAGCGCAGCCGAGGTGGTCGCCGACCTGTTCGGCGGCACGGTGCGGTACGAGCATCGCTACCGCTGCCGTATCGAGGACACCGAGTTCGGCACCTTCCGCGTCGAGCTCGACACCAAGCTGGCGAACCCGAAGACCTGGCAGCCGTCGGAACAGTGGCGGCCGGTGCTCGAGACCGTGTTGGGTCACGACTGGGAGAGCGAGATATCCGAGTTGACCGGCGTGCTGGCGGAGCTGGTGCTGCCCACGGAGATCTCCGCGCCGCCTGTCGCGCTCGACCGGCTGCACGAGCTGGAGGCGCTGCCGCGCCGGTTGGGGAAGGAACGCGCGGAGGGAACGAGCGACGGCTGGCTCTATGCCTTCGGCCTGCAGCTCAATGCCGAGATGCCCGCGCTCGATCCGGCGACGGTGCTGCGCTACCTGCGCGCCTACATGATTCTGAGCGACTGGCTGCGCTCCGCCACGGACATGAATTTCAAACGCCGCCTGCTCGCCTTCGCGGAGCCGTTCCCCGAGCGCTACGTACTCAAGGTCACCGCTCCGGACTACGCGCCCGATGCCGAAGCGCTGATCGACGACTATGTGAGCGACAACCCGACGCGCAACCGCGGACTCGACCTCCTGCCGGTGCTCGCGATGATCGACGAGGGCAGGGTGCGCCGCCATCTGCCCGACGAGACCATCCGCAAACGCCCGGCGCTGCATTACCGGCTGCCCGACTGCCGCCTGCGCGATCCCGACTGGAGCATCGGCGTCGAATGGAACCGTTGGATCGCGGTCGAACGGCTGGCTGCGGACAAGGACAGGCTCGGCGAGCTCTCGGCGCGCATGCACGGCGAGCTGAGCGCTTCGTGGCTGCACCGCGTGACGCGCTGGATCGACTGATGGCCCGGCGACCGCGGATCGGTGTCACCTGCTCCGACCGGGGCGGCCGGTTCATGTGGCAGTGCAACCGGCTGGCCTTGTGGCGGGTCGGCGCGCGCGCGGTCCGCCTGTCGGCCGGCGGACGGACCTCGGCGACAGGGCTCGACGGGTTGATCCTGGGCGGCGGTGACGATATCGAGGCCGCGCTCTACGAGGGCGACGCAGTCGCGCAGGTGCGCGTCGACCCGGAACGCGACGCGCTGGAGCGCGAGCTGGTCGACCTGGCTTGGGCGCGCGGGCTGCCGGTCCTGGGTATCTGCCGGGGCGCCCAGATGATCAATGTGGCTCGCGGCGGCACGCTGCACGGCGAGGTGCGCGCCGCCTATCCGGAGGCCCGCCATCGCAGGCTGGTGCTCCGGCGCAAGCGCGTGGCGGTTCGCGCTGACAGCCGGCTCGGTGCGCTCCTGGGCGTCAGCCATTGCCGCGTCAACGCGCTGCACCATCAGGCGGTTGACCGGACCGGCGAAGGCCTGCGGGTCGTGGCGGAGGACCGGCACGGCATGGTCCAGGCCCTGGAGGCCTCCGACGGGCGATTCGTGCTGGGCGTTCAGTGGCATCCGGAGTTCCAGTTGCTCGCTCCGGAGCAGCAGCGGCTGTTCCGCGGCCTTGTCGAGGCCACGCTGGGTCGGTTGTGTTGCAGTGCACAAATTTCTTCTTGAAATCCGCCCGTAGATCGCTAATATCTGGGTCATGTTGCAGCGCACCATAAATGGCGCAACGCAGCGCGGGACGAAACGACGCGCTGAGACCATTGGGATTTTGAGCTAAGCTGAGGAGCAATAGCCATGACCAGCAAGACCCAGACCGCCGACGCCGCCGTGAAGGCCGGCCAGGAAGCCTTCGAGACCGCCGCGAAGGCCGGCAAGGAGACCATGGACAAGGCCGTCAAGGGCGCCACCGAGGCGTGGACCCAGGGCTACGACCAGATCACCACGCTGACCCGCGAGCAGATCGAGAAGGTCTACCCGGCCGGCGTGAAGAACTTCGACGAGCTGACCGCCCAACAGAAGGCCTCGATCGAGGCGCTGCTGAACTCGGGCGAGGTCGCGGCCAAGGGCGCCGAGAAGCTCGGCGAGGAGATCGCGGCCTACAACCAGAAGGCCTACGAGACCGCGCTGGGCAACGCCAAGGCGCTGATGGGCGCCAAGACGGTCCAGGACGCCTTCGAGATGCAGACCGGCTTCGTCCGCGACGGCTTCGACGCGTTCGTGGCCGAGCAGGCCAAGCTGTCGGAGATGACCGTCAAGTTCGCCAACGAGACCGTCCAGCCGCTGAACGCGAGCTGGACCAAGACGGTCGAGACGTTTTCCAAGCCCTTCGCACAGTAGGGCTGATGCCTGACGCGGCCTCCGGGCCGCGGCTCAAAGAGAGAGACTGGAACGGCCCGGCGGAGCGACCCGCCGGGCCGCTTTGTATCCAGGACGCACCGCCGCCAACCCTGGACCCCTACGGCCGGAAGAATACCGCGTCGAGCTGGAGCTGGCGGTTGAGCGTCTTGGAAAAGTAGCCGGGCAGGATCAGCACCGGCTCGTAGCCGTGGCCGGCAAGCAGGTCGACCAGCTTGAGCCAGGTCGCCTCGCCCTCATAGAGCGGGGTGATCGACATCTCGAGCTGGAAGCCGGCGATGCGGTCGATCACCCCCGCGGCACCCTCGATCACCGCGCGCTCGAACCCCTGGGTGTCGACCTTGACGAAGGGTGTGTCGTTGGCCGCGACCCAGTCGCCGAACACGGTATCGAGCCGGGCAATCGACGCATCCTCCTCGGCCACCTTGTAGGATTTGGGCAGGGCGTCGAGCGTGTCGTCCCGCATCGGCAGCGCCGAGCTCATATCGGTGCGGTTGGAGACATGCATGGTGATGCGGCCTGTCTCGTTGCCCACCGCCGTGCGCGGCGCCACGGTCCAGTAGGGATCGTCGGCCGCCGCGCGTTCGAGCGCCGCATGGGCGGCCGAAACCGGCTCGAACGAGACGATGCGGCCGCCATAGCCGTGGGCGCGCAGCTGCGTCGCGTATTGGCCGACATTGGCGCCGATGTCGAGCACGACGGAGACGTCATTGCGCGCGAGGACGTCGTCGAGGGCCTCCCGGTCCTTGCGCCGCGGCGGCCAGGCGACAAGATCCTTGCCGAAGGAGTGCAGGACGCTACGGAGCAGGCCGGCCATGATCGAGGGTCCGTTCGCCGACGTTCAGGCCGCGGTCCGGCGGGCGTAGTCGAAATAGAGTTCGCGCGCACGCTTGGCGACCGGGCCGGGCTGAAGGTCGCGATCCTCGATTCGCGTGACCGGATAGACCTTGGCGTAGTTGCCGGTCGAAAAGACCTCATCCGCATCCTGCAGCTCGGGGAAAGTGACGCGCCGCTCCTGCACCTCGACACCGTCCTCGCGCAGGAGCTGGATCACGCGCTCGCGCGTGATGCCGGAGAGAAAACAGCCGTTGGGCACCGGCGTCGCCGCCACTCCGTCCTTGACGATAAAGACGTTGGCCGTGGCGAACTCCGCCACGTTGCCCATCTGGTCGAGCAGCACGCAGTTGTCGAAGCCACGCTCGTGGGCCTCGCGCATGGCCCGCGCGGCCTGGGGATAGAGACACGAAGCCTTGGCATCGGTGGGCGCGGTCTCCGGTGTCGGCCGTCGATAGCTGGATTTGCAGGCCGAGAAGCCGGAGCCCGTGGGGAACGGCGATTCGTGGATCACCAGCGCGAAACGCGTGCTTTCGGGCTCGGGGATGATGAAGCCGTCCTCGCCCCAGAACATCGGGCGGATGTAGAGCTCGGCGTCCTTGTCGAAGCGGCGGATGCCGTCCCAGGCCAGCTCCTCGATCTCCTGGGCGGTCAGCATGGGCGCGAGCCTGAAGGCCAGGGCCGAATCGATGACCCGCTGGCAATGCCTGTCGAGATCGGGCGCCAGGCCCTGGAAGGCGCGGGCGCCGTCGAAGACGATGGAGGAAAGCCACGTGGCCTGGGTCATCGAGCCCAGCAGCGGCACGTTGCCCTCGTGCCAAGCACCATCCAGGTAGGTGATCGAGCGGTTCGCCCCGTCGGCCCCGTGTCCGCTGCCCTGTCCGTGCACCATCGCTTTTTGTCCTACCTCGATCCGCCCGCGAGGGCGCTGATGCGGTTAGCTTAGCCCGCCCTTTCGCGCGCTGTCCAACGCCCGAACGATGGTCCCGCCGACTATTCGATCGTGGCTACGATCTTGCCGAACACCTCGCGGCCCTTGAGCCTTTCGAGCGCAATGGCGAAGTCCTCGAGCGCGATCTCGGTGTCGATCACCGGCGTGATGCCGGCGGCCATCTTGTCCAGGCTCTCGCGCACGTTGCGCACGGTCGAGCCGAAAGAGCCGAAGATGCGCAACTGCTGCTGAAAGACCTGATAGAGATTGGTTTGCGCCGAGATACCCGAGGTCGAGCCGCAGGTCACCAGCCGCCCGCCGCGCGCCATCGAGAGCAGCGAGCCGGCCCAGGTGTCAGCGCCGACATGCTCGAACACCACGTCGACGCCACGCCTGTCGGTCAGTCGCCGCACGCGGCTTTCGAACCGCTCCTCGCGGTAGTTGATGACGTGGTCCGCGCCCAGCGCCCTGGCTTTCTCGATCTTGTCGTCGGAGCCCACGGTGGTGATCACCGTGGCGCCCACCGCCTTCGCCATCCTGATCGCTGCGGTTCCGATGCCCGACCCGCCGGCATGGACGAGAATTGTCTCCCCCGCCTCGAGCTTCGCGTTGTCGAACAGCATGTGCTGGACCGTGGAAAAGGTGACCGTGGTGCAAGCGGCGTCGTTGAAGGACACGCCCGGGGGGATCGGGATCACGCGCTTGGCCGGGACGGCCACATACTCGGCGGCTGCGCCGTCGATATGGAAGCCCATGATGCCCGCGATGTTTTCGCACAGATTCTCCTGCCCCGCCTTGCAGCGGCGGCATTCCGAGCAGAACGCGCCGGGATAGATGACGACGGGCTGGCCGACCTCGACGCCCTTGGCGTCGGGCCCCAGCGCCTCCACCTCGCCCGATGCCTCGACGCCGACAATGAGCGGCAACGCGCGTCTGGCGAAGGCCATGCCGCGCATCCCGTAGAGATCGAGATGGTTGAGGGACACCGCCTTCATGCGCACGCGAACGAGATCGTCCGTCACGCCGGGCATGGGCAGGTCGTCGAACCGCGGCGGCGTGCCCTCCTCATGCAGCCGCAGCGCGCGCATGGTACCGCTCATCGCTGGATCCCGATGCTGGCCATCAGCCCGCCGTCGACCGGCAGCACAGCGCCTGTAAGATAGCCGGCCTCCTCCGACATCAGAAAGCGCACGATTGCGGCGACGTCGCCGGCTTGGGCGTAGCGCTGGGCCGGGATCTGTTTCTCCAGCTTCTCGCGGAAGCCCTCGTACGGCGCCAGCATGTCGGTATCGACATAGCCCGGCGCGATCGTGTTGACGGTGATGCCGCGGCGCGCGACCTCGACCGCCAGGGTGGTGCAGTAGGACTGGATCGCGCCCTTGGTCGCGGCGTAGACACTGTTGCCCTGGTTGCCGCGCATCGCGGTGACCGACCCGATGGCGACGATGCGGCCCTTGCGCGCCCGCATCATGGGCCGGATGACGGCGCGGATCAGGCGCAGCATCGAGAAGAAGTTGACCTGCATTGCGTCGGCCGCCTTGTCCACCTCGGCCATGGCGGCGAGCGTGTCGTAGGAGCGCCCCGCATTGTGGACAAAGCCGTAATAGCCGTCGCCCGCCTCGAGCTGCTCGGCGAAGGCGTCGACCGCCGAACGGTCGGACAGGTCGCACTGCAGCGCGCGCGCACCGCCGGGCAACGACCCCGCCAGCGTCTCGGCCTCGTTCCTCGAGGCGTTGTAGGTGAAGTCGACGCCATGGCCCGCCTCGGCCAGCGCCTGCACGATGCCCGCGCCGATACCCCGGCCGCCGCCGGTGACGAGCACCCGCGTCGCCATCCTCACGCGTCCGCCCGGCTGAACACCAGCGAGGCGTTCTGCCCGCCGAAGCCGAAGGAGTTGGACAGCGCGATGCCGATCTGCGTCCGGCGCGCCTCGTTGGGCACGCAGTCGACCGGCAGGTTGGGGTCGGGCTCGCGGTAGTTGATGGTCGGCGGCAGAATGCCGTCGCGCAGGGACAGGACCGTGAAGCATGCCTCGACCGCGCCTGCCGCCGAGATCGTATGGCCGATCATGGACTTGTTCGAGCTGACCGGCAGTTTGCCCTCGGCACGCTCGCCGAACACCTCGCGGATGCCCAGATACTCCATCTTGTCGTTCTCGGGCGTCGAGGTGCCGTGGGCGTTGATATACTCGATCGCTCCCGGGTCGAGACCGGCGTCGTCCAGGGCCGTGGTCATCGAGCGCACGATGGCGCGGCCATCGGGGTTCGAGCGGGTGCGGTGGAAGGTATCCGCCGCCTCGCCGCAGCCGCGGATCAACGCCAGGATCTCGGCGCCGCGCGCACGGGCGTACTCGGGATCCTCGAGGATCAGCGCCGCCGCGCCTTCGGCCATCACGAAGCCGTCGCGGTTCTTCGAAAACGGCTTGGACGCGGCCTCAGGCGGGTCGTTCTTCGAACTCAGCGCCGAGAGCAGGATGAAGCGGATCAGCGCCTCGACGAACACCGAGCCGTCGACGCCGACCGCCAGCGCCGCCGGCTGGTTGCCGCGGCGGATCGACTCGACGCCGAGTTGGATAGCCGTCGCCCCCGACGAGCAGGCGGTCTGCAGCGTGATCGGAGAGCCCTTGGTGCCGTAATCCGCAGCCAGTCGATCGGCCAGCGTACCGTTGAGGAACTCGTCATGGCTGTGGGCGGCCTCGGCGGGCGCGGGCTCCCAGGCGTGCCCCGCAGAATAGGGGTTGCGTTCGCCGCAATGGACCTCGCGCGCCAGCGCCTCGCGCGACATCCAGTCGTGCTCGATCGGCGGCGCGGCGATGAACAGCTCGCCCGGGAAGTCGCCCGAGCCCTCGATGCCCGCCTGCCCGATCGCCTCGTCGATCACCTTGCGCGCCATCACGTCGCACAGCCTGGGCATGGTGAGCTGGCCGATGTCGAGGAAGTCGACTGTGCCTGCGATGGTGGTGCGCAGCGCGTCGGTCGGAAAGCGTCCGATGGCGCGGATGCCCGATTCGCCCGCGGTGAGCCTGCGCCAGTTGGTCTCCACCCCCTCGCCCAGCGACGTGACGATGCCGATGCCGGTGACCGCCACCGGGGCCTTGCCCTGTTCAGCCATCGATCGCCTCCACCAATGCCATGCCCTCGCCGCAGCGGTGGCCCCAACCCGTCACCGCGACTTGGCGTACGCCGGCACCGTCGCCGGCCTCCAGCGGCACGTCGGACGCCAGCGGGCCGAACAGTGCGCCACGCCGGACGCTGCCGGCGGCGAGGATCAGGTTGACCAGGAACGACGCCTCGACCGAATGGCCGAGCGCCGTGCCCGTGCCGCGTACCGCGACCGGCCGGCCCGCGACAATACCGGCCAGGAAGTCGTGTTCCTCGCGCGTCACCGGCCCGGCGCCCGAGGCGCCCGAGAGTAGCCCCAGCGGGCCGGCGTCGACCAGCGGCTCGATCTCCGCCCACTGCCGGCCGGCTTCGGCCGCCGCGGCGCCGGGGGTACGGTCCGAGCGGCCGGTATGCGCCGCGCGCAGCCGGGCGATCGGGGTGGCGCCCCGCGCCTCGGCGTGCTCGCGGCTCTCGATCACCGCGAAGGCGCCGGCGCTGCCCAGTGCGACCCCGCCGTCGGGCCGGCCCCAGACGTCGGAGCGCTTGTCGGCGGCAAGAAGCAGGCCAGCGGCGTGGTACATCAGGTGGATGTCGTAGCGCGCCGCATTGTAGGCGCCGCCGACCACGAACATCTCGCCCTGCCGTGCCTGGATGCGCTCGAAGGCGATGCGCACCGTGTCCATGCCGGCCTCCTCCTCGCCCATGAAGGTGCGCGAGGAGCCGGTGACCTTGTGCACGATCGAGATGTTGCCGGCGAACAGGTTGGGCAGCTGGGCCAGGAACAAGGTCGGGCGCAGCCCGTCGGCGAGATACTGGTTGAGCGCGGGGCCGGGATCGTTCGATCCGGGCAGGTCGCGCAGGATCTGGGTGTCGAGCTCCCAGTCCCGCTCCCCGCCGCCCGAGGCGACCAGAAGATTGGTGCGCAACAGCAGCTCTTCGTCCCCCTTCAGGCCCGCATCGTCGAGCGCCATGCCCGCGGCGTACACGCCGTAATGCATCATCGGCCCCATGGCGCGCTGGTCTCCGGGCTTGGGGATCTGCGCCGAGAGATCGACGTCGGGAACCGGATGGACATGGAACGGCGCGAAGGTCTCGGAATCGGCCGCCGCCGCGATCCGCACCGGATCGTCGAGGCCATCGAGCGCAGCGTCGAGCCCTTCGCCGAACGGGCTCAACAGGCCAGTGCCGGTGATCCAGATTTCGCGGCTCAATGGGTCGCCTCGGGCACCGCCAGCCCGGCCTCGCGGACGTGGGCCAGCATGGTCGCGCGCATCTCGGGGCTGGGGAAAGGTACGGTACGGTAGCGCACGCCGGCGTCGGCGACGACCTTGCCGCCGCTCTCGATCCGGCCGCGCGCCACGGCGAAGCCCGAGCCCTCGTGCTCGATCTCGCCATGGACCTCGAGCGGGGTGCCCGGCTCGACGAAGGTGCGCAGCTTGGCCTGGTCGACCTGGATCAGGAACGGCATGCGCTCGAACCCCATCCGGGCGAGCAGCAGGTAGCCGCAGCACTGAGCCACCGTCTCGACCAGCAGTACGCCCGGCATCAGCGGATAGCCGGGGAAATGGCCTTCGAACACGGTCGAGCGCTCGGGCACGGTACATGCGCAGCGAATGCGTCCCGCCTGCGGGTCAAGCTCGACGACCCGGTCGACCATCTGGAAGTATTCGAGACGCATGGGCGGGGCCGCCCCCGGGCGGCACGGGAAGTGGGTGTCAAGCAGCCTTCTCGGCGACCAGTTCGTCGATCTTGGCGCACAGATTCTTCATGATGAAGAACTCGTCGGCCGAGGCACGGCCCTCGTTGACGTCCTCCATCCACTGCTCGACCGGCATCTTGACGCCGAATTGCTTGTCGATCGCGAAGGTGATGTCCAGGAAGTCCAGGCTGTCGATGCCCAAATCGTTCATGGTGTGCGAGTCGGGCTGGATCGACTCCCGGTCAATGCTGGCGTTCTCGGCGATGATGTCCGCCACCGCGTCGAACGTCTCCTGGTTGAAGTCGGCTGGCATGGCTCCTCCGGCCTCTTGGGCGCCGCCCTGACGGCGCGCCGGTCCATCGGTATCAGGTGTTTCGCTCAAGGCCGCGGGTCCCGCAGGCCGTCCCCGAGCATACCGCCGCGGCGGGCTTTCCAGCATCCTATGCCATGAACGCCGCAGCGCACAATAGCCTGAATCACAAGGTTTTCGGCCAGCGACGGTGCAGCCACAGCCATTGTTCGGGCGCCTGGCGGATCCACTTCTCCATCTCTTCGTTGACCCGTGCCGTGAGTTCGCGGATGCGCTCGGGCTCGGTGCCATCGGAGGGTTTCTCCAAGGCCGGCGTGATGTGGACACGGAAATGCGCGCCTCGCGTGCGCTCGACCCAGGCGCCGTAAATCGGACAATCGTATCGGATCGCCAGCTTGGCAGCGGCGGTAGGGGTCATGGCGGGGAGGCCGAAGAACGGGACCTCGATGCCACGGTTCTGCTTCTGGTCGACCAGCATGCCGATGCGGCCGCCGCTCTCCATGATCTTCTTGGTGCGGATGGCCCCGTCGAGCCCCTTGGGCAATAGCTCGCCATGGCCGCGCCGGATGAAGCCGATCAGCCGTGCGACGATCGGGTTGTTGGGCACACGCACCACCACCGCCACGGGCATGCCGATCCTCGCCGACCACAGCGGCATGATCTCGAAATTGCCCAGGTGGGCGGAAAACACCACCACCGGACCGTCGTGATAGAGCATGGCGAGGTAGTTCTCGACACCGGCCACCTCGATACGCCTGCCCTCGAGGGTGATCTTCTCGCCCGCCTCGCTGCGATGGCGCAATGCGTCGAGCCCGCCCATGGCCTCGACCTGGGCGTAGAGGTCGTCGTCCCAGAACGCCTTGATGTGCGGATACTCGAAGACCATGCGGCCGTAGTTGTCGTACATGCCGCGCAGGATGCGCTCGACCTCGGCGTCCGAGGCTTCCGGGAACGCGAGGCGGATACCGTGGCGCGCGGTGCGGCTCATCGGCAGGCGCGGACCCAGGGCGCGCGCGATCGCCCCGCCCATCGACGAGCCGATGTCGAGTGGCAGCGCGAGCGCCAGCAGATAGAAGGGCAGCAGCCCGGCCGCCTCGAGGGCGAACAGGATACGCTGCCGCAGCGGCCATATGCGCCGCATGGAACCTCCGAGCCGATCCAGGGTGACCGCCTGAATGCGGTCGCCCGTATAGACCGCGCGAGCGCCAATTGCCACCGCCTTCGGCGCGCTGCTATGACATCGGTCGATGAACGCGGGTAATGGCACCTCACACGGCGTAAGCAGGGAGACCGCGCTGGTCACCGGCGCCGCGCGGCGGATCGGCCGTGCCATCGCCTTGGCGTTGGCCGAGGACGGCTGGCGCGTCGCGGTGCACTACAACGCCTCGACCGAGGACGCCGAGGCCGTGGTCGCGGAGATTCAAAACGCCGGCGGCGTGGCGGCCGCGATCCCGGCCGATCTGGGCGACGCGGTCGGGACCGAGGCTCTGGTCGGCCATGCGGCCGACGCGCTGGGACCGGTCACGCTCCTCGTCAACAACGCTTCGCGCTTCGCCAAGGACGCGATCGACGACATGACCGCCGAAGGCTGGGACGCCAACATGGCGGTGAACCTGCGCGCTCCGGCGCTGCTGGCGCGCGACATGGCCGCACGACTGCCGGCGGAGATGCACGGCTGCGTCGTCAACCTGGTGGACCAGAAGGTCTGGAACATGAACCCGGACTTCCTGTCGTACACCGTCGCCAAGTTCGGCCTCGAAGGGCTGACCCGCGCGCTCGCCATGGCGCTGGCGCCGCGCGTACGCGTCTGTGGCGTCGCCCCGGGGCTGACCCTGCGCAGCGGCAAGCAGACGCAGGCCGGCTTCGAGCGCGCCCACGCGCGCATGCTGGCCGGACGGGGCGCCAACCCGGAAGACATCGTGGCCGCGGTACGCTATCTGGTTGCCGCGCCGGCGGTCACCGGCCACACGATCCTGGTCGACGGTGGTCAGCATCTGCAGGCCAGCGAGCGCGACATCATGTTCACCCAGGAGCGCGGTAAATGAACGGCGCCCCCGACGACGGGCTGGAAACTGCGCTCGGAGCGTTGCCTGAGGTGCGCAGGATCTTCCTGCGTGATTTCGTGGTCGAGTGCGACATCGGCGTCCACGAGCACGAGAAGCAGGGCCGCCAGCGCGTCGTCGTCAACATCGACCTCTACCTGGCTCCGCATCCGCCGGCCGGCGACGACATCGCCGGCGTGCTCGACTACGACCCCATCCGCGACGGCATCCGCGACTTCGTGCGCGGGCGTCACATCAACCTGCAGGAAACCCTGGTCGAAAAGGTGGTCGAGCTGTGCTTCGCCTTCGACCAGGTCATCGCCGTACGTGCCTCGACCGCCAAGATCGACGTGTACGAGGACACCGCAGCGGTGGGGTACGAGATCTTCCGTACACGCGGGCTCGCATCTCCGCCCCAGCAATAAGGCTTGCGCGGCCTTGCATTTTGCAAGACCTTATCATCGCGAAATATCCACATAACAAAGGCTCGGGAGCTCAAGATGGACGATCATGTCGGCGACGCGGGGGATCGAGAGGCGGACACTGTCCTCACCCCCGCATTCGGCGGCGCACAGGCGGCGCGTCGCATCGTGCAGGCGGAGGCGCGCCGGGCGCCGTCGTGGCCCATCGACCCGGATATCCCCCTTTCGGACCTGGAGGTCGAGTTCGACATCGAGGAACGGATGCTGTGGGCCTACCAGCTGCACTCCGACCGACCGAACTTCACTCCCGAGCTGATCCGCGACATCTCCAGGCTCCAGGATGCGGTGGCCGAGAAGGCCGACAGTTGGAGCGACGAAACACGGCTCGACTATCTGGTATGGGCCTCGCGCAAGCCGAACATCTTCAACCTCGGCGGCGATCTAGGCCTGTTCGTCGACCTGATCGAGACCGGCGACCGCGAGGGCCTTCATCATTACGCGAACTCGTGCGTCGACATCTGCTTTCGCAACGCCGTCAATCTGGACCTGCCGATCATGACGGTGGCGTTGGTCCAGGGCGATGCGCTGGGCGGCGGATTCGAATCGGTGCTGTCGAGCGATCTGATCGTGGCGGAACGCGGCGCGCAGTTCGGCTTCCCCGAGATCCTGTTCGGCCTTTTCCCGGGCATGGGCGCGTATACGCTGCTGGCCCGGCGTGCCGGCGCGCTCGAGGCCGAGCGGATGATTTTCTCGGGCCGGCTCTACAAGGCTTCCGAGTTGCATGAGATGGGCATTGTCGACGTCTTGGCCGACAACGGGCAGGGCGAGCACGCACTGCTCGAGCACGTGGCATTCAATCGGCGGCGCCAAGGCGCGCTC
>CAZMTC010000023.1:13529-24039 GCA_964569105.1 uncultured Alphaproteobacteria bacterium
GGCAGGAGTTCAATCCGGTCACTCGCGCCGAGATGGACGATATAGCCCTGCGTTGGGTCGAGACCGCTCTTTCGCTGGACGAAGCCAACATAAAGAAGATGCGCCGGCTCGCGCGCGCCCAGAAACGCCTGATCGGCGAGAACCAGACAACCGAAGAGCCCCGGCGGAACGGGCACGCGCCGGGCACGCCGAAGGGCGATTCGCGCACCGTGGAGGAAGCCGGATCGCGGATTATCGCGCTGCCGCTGTCCGGCTCCGCGCGACGCGGTGTGACGCAAGCCGGCGACGCATCCACGACAAAATCGACGATGTCCCGTCAGCGGAGCGAGGCCGCGCCGACCCGGCATGTCAACTTCGATCGCATCCTCAAGGAACTGGCGCCCGACCGGGCCGCCGCAGTGCAGCAACCCGGGGTCCGGCGATTGCTCACCGAGGGCACTGACCGTGAAACCTACCTCAGGTTCCTCGGAGAGCTGTATCATGTCGTCAAGCACTTCTGCCCGACCATGGAAATCGCGGCGGAACGATGCGGTGAGGAGCACGCCGTGTTGCGGGCACACCTGTTGCACAGCATAGAGGAAGAGCGTGGCCACGATGCCTGGGTGCTCAATGACATCGAGGCGGTGGGCGGCGATCCCGCCGCCGTGATGGCGAGTATGCCCAGCGTCCCGATCCAGGCCATGATCGGCTTCAATTACGACAATGCGCGGCGCGCCAACCCGTGGAGTGTCATGGGCATGGTCTACGTGCTCGAGGAAATCGCGGCGAACTTCGCCTCGCGGGTCGCGCGCCGGGTGGCCGAGCGGATGGGCGTCGAATCCGACGCGGGCTTCTCGTTCCTGAGCTCGCACGGCGAGATGGATCAGGCGCATGTCGACGAATTCAAGGCGCTGACCGACATCTGCCCTGAACGCGCCAACCAGGATGCGCTCATCGAGGCGGCGCGGGTCAACTATGCCCTGTTCGGCGCCTTGTTCCGGGACGACTGATCAGGCCGGACGCAGCGCCGCGTCGGCCTCGGCCGTATCGGCAACCCCGTAGCGTCGCTGGAGTTCGTCTGAAGTCGCCTCGTACTCGGCATCGAGCCGGGCGACGAACGCCGCTCCTTCGGCGCGTAGAACGGCGCGGTCGATACCGCGCATCGAATGGGCGAGGCGGAAGATGCGGGTCGCGCCCATGTTGGCCGCGCTGCTGCGCAAGGCGTGGACGGCGTCGCGGAACTCGCGGAGGTCGCCGCGTTCCACGGCGCCGTTGACTTGATGAACCAGTGCCGCCGTGTCGAGCACGAACTCGCCGGCAATGCCGGCGACGAACTCGGTTCCGCCGATGGCGGTGAGCGCCTTGATCTTGTCTTCGTCCAAGATCTCGGGCTTGGCTTGGCCGAAACGCGGATGCTGCGTGACCTTGGTATCGTCGAAGGCATCGGTTCCAGCCGGCTCGGCTTGGGCATGATGGTCCAGCCATGCCGGCGCCTTGACCGACCCGGCGTCGCCGGTCCGGTCGTCCGCCGTTTCGTCTCCCTCTGGGACCAGCCGATCCAGCGTCTCGAGCAGATGCGCGGGCTCGAACGGTTTGACCAGCAGGTCGTCCATGCCGGCTTGTTCGCAGCGCGCCCTGGCATCCAGAGTAGCATCGGCGGTCAGCGCGACGATGGGCAGCCGCGCGGCACCGCTCCCGGCTTCGCTCGCCCGGTATAGCTGGGTTGCCTCGATGCCGCTCATCCCAGGCATGTTGACATCCATCAGGACGATATCGGGCCGGTCCCGGTCGATGAGATCGAGCGCCTCCTCGCCGTCGCACGCCTCGATCACGGTATGGCCGGCACGCTCCAGGATTTTGGAGGCGACCCGCCGGTTGACCGTGTTGTCCTCGGCCAAGAGGACGTGCAGCGCGCGCCGCGGCTTGGCGAACGCGGCCTCGAACGATTGGCTGGGACGGCTATCGCGCGTGAGGAAAGCGGCCAGGCGCAGGGCACGCATCAGGCCGTCGGGCTGATCGGCGGGCACGGCCGCCAAATAATGGTGCCGGTCGACCGCGGCGGCCACGCCGTCTTCGCGCAGGACGATGATGAATAGCGGACCCCGCTGGCCGTTGCCGGCCGACAGCGTTTGTGCCAGGCGGTCGCCCGACGGGCCGACCGAAACCTCGTCGGCGACCACGATCGGCCGAACCTCGCGGCTGAAAGCCTCGTCCGCGAGCACGCGCAACGCCTCGGGCACGGAGGAGAGGATTCGCGGCTCGGCGCCGGCGGCGCGCGCCTGCCGCTCCAGCATCCGTGCGCGCTCGCCCGTTGCGATCACCATGACCTGTCCCTCTTCGAATGAGGGGGCCCCGTGCTCGGTATCTCGGGCTGGCTCCAGAGGGACGGTGAACCAGAACGCGCTGCCCTCGCCCTCCGCGCTGTCGACGCCGATGTCGCCGCCCATCAGCGTGACCAGCCGGCGCGAGATGGTCAGGCCCAGCCCGGTCCCACCGAACTGACGTCCTTCGCTGTCGTCGGCCTGGGTGAAGCTCTCGAAGATTCGCTCCTGCTGGTCCTCGGCGATACCGACGCCGGTATCCGTTACGGTGAACCGGACCATGCCGTCGTCCTGATGTGCCACCGCGAGCACGACCTCGCCGGACTCGGTGAACTTGACGGCATTGCCGGCGAGATTGATCAGAACCTCGCGCAGGCGCTGCTTGTCGCCCACCAACGCGTAGGCTACGCGGGGATCCGCATGAACCATGAAACCCAAACCTTTGGCCCGCGCCTGCGCGCCCACGATCTCGTAGACCTCGGACACGAGGTCGTGGAGGTCGAACGGACGGGACTGCAAGTCCAAACGGCCCGCCTCGATCTTGGACAGGTCGAGGATGTCGTTGATCTGCTCCAGCAGCGCGCGGCCCGATGCCCGGATCGAGTGGACCATGCCCCGCTGTTCGCCATCCAGCTTGGTCGTCTCGAGCAGGTCGGTGAGGCCGATGACCGCGTTGAGCGGCGTGCGCAGCTCGTGGCTCATGGTGGCCAGGAAGCGGCTCTTGGCCTCGTTCGCCTGTTCGGCCTGCGCCTTGGCCTCGGTCAGCTTGTAGATCAGTGTCGAGACGTAGGCCGGCAGCACGAACAGCGCCACTACCAGCCCCAGCGCCAACTCGGTCTGGGTCTGCCAGAAGGGGGTGATCTGCCAGACCACCCCGAAGCCGACCACGCTCAGCGTCGCCGCGGCCATCAGATAGCGGACACCGTAGCGGAAACCGTTGCCGAGCGTGACCCATAGATAGATCGGATAGAACGGGGCGGTCAGCTCGCCGCCCAGAACCATGAACGCCGACAGGCTGCCCAGATGCATCAGCATGGCGACGATCCGGCGCCCGTGGGAAATCCCCGGCCGCCACAGCATGTGGACGAGCAGCCCGAGCGCGATCGACAAGCCCGCAAGCGCAACGATCAGCGGTCCTCGCGCGGCGTCGCCCGTGACTCGCTCCAGCCCGAAATGGATCAGCAGATAGGCGACGATCAGCGAGCCGATGACCAGGCTGATCAGAATGTTCTCGTGCTCGCTGTCCTTGCGCTGGCGAAAGCGCTCCAACATTCCCGCCAACCCTGCGCGGCGGATATCCGGATAAATCGACGGTTCACGGGCGAACATTGGGCGATCCAATCCAAGGTTGACTCATCGCCGCCGACCGGCCGGGGCTACGATGCGCTCGGCCGGCAGCGTCACGGTGATGCTGGTCCCCTCGCCCTTGACGCTGTCGATGACGACGCTGCCGCCGTGCAGTTCGACCAGTGCGATGGACAGCGGCAGGCCGAGGCCGGCGCCCGCGTACCGCTTGGTCAGCGAACCCTCGTTGACCTGACCGAAGCGCGCCTTGGCCACTTCGAGCTCGTCCTCGGACATGCCGATGCCGTCGTCCGACACGCGCAGCGCGATGCCGGTGTCGTCCGCGTCGCCGGTGACGCGCACCGTGCCGCCCGGCTCGGAGAACTTGATGGCGTTCGAGATCAGGTTCAGCAGCACCTGGCGCAGCTTGGTCGGGTCGCCGCGCACCGGGGGAAGGTCTGAGAACGCGATGTCCAGGTCGACGCCGGCACGCTCGGCGTCTTCGGCGCTCGTGCGACCCACGCTCTCCACGATCCGATCGAGCGCGACCTCCTCCTCCTCGAGTCCCAGCTCGCCTTCCTCGATGCGCGCCAGATCGAGGATCGCGTTGATGATGCCGTGCAGGTGTGTGGCGCTGTCGCGGATGTCGCGCGCGTAGTCGCCGTAGCGCTCGTTGCCCAGCGGGCCGAACTGCTCCGACGCCATGACTTCCGAGAACCCGATGATCGCGTTGAGCGGCGTGCGCAGCTCGTGGCTCATATTGGCCAGGAATTCGGTCTTGGCCCGGTTGGCGGCCTCGGACTCCTCCTTGGCGCGCTTGAGCGCCTCCTCCATCCATTTGCGCGCGGTGATGTCCAGCGCGACGGTCAGCACATGGCCGATGCTGCCGGAAGTCGAAAGGAGCGGCGACTTGGAGATCAGGAAGGTTCGGTTGATGCCCAGATGGTCGTCGATGGTCTCCTCGTAGCCGGGCAGCGTCGCGCCCTCCTCGAAGACCTGCTGGTCGACCTCGCGGTCGCGTGCGCCGTGTGCCTCGCCGAACAGCTCGGCCACGGTGCGGCCCATGGCCTCCTCGGGCGTGGCGCCGCAATATTCGGCCATGAAGTGGTTGGTGAAAGCCAGGGCGCCGCGCCGGTCGGTGGCGTAGACCATGGCGGGCAGCGAGTCGATCACGCGCGCCAGCTTCTCGCGGCTCTCGCGCAGCTCCGCCTTGTAGCGGATGTCGGTGCGCACCAGGCGGTCCTGCAAATCCTCGGCGCGCTCCTTGAGCATATGCTGCTGCCGGCTGAGGGTCAGCAGGTTGCGCACGCGGACCTTGAACTCGTAGTGGTCGACCGGGCTCAGCAGGAAGTCGGTGGCACCGGCGTCGAGCGCCTCGTAACGGTACTGCTGGTCCTCGTAGATCGTGACCACGATGACCGGGACGTCCTCGCAGTTCTCGATACGGCGGAACTGGCGGATGAACTCCGCACCGTCCATGCCGGGCATCTTGAAGTCGGTGATCACGAGGTCGGGCGTGTTCTTGGACAACCAGCCGAGCGCCGCCGCCGGCTCCTCGAAAGCCTCCACTTGCGCCTCGGGGTCGACCGAGCGTGCCAACTGCGCCCAGATCGAGCGGTTGGTAATGCGGTCGTCGAGGATCGCAATGGTCGCCATCGCTACTGGTTCCAGCTCGCCACTCGCAGCCCGGCCAGAGCAACACAGGTTTGCACTTCGGCGCCTCCGGACGCGCCCGTGATTGTCGGCATACGATTGTCTGCGCGAAATCGTTAACAGAAGGTAAATGCGCGCCAGTTCAGTAGCGCACGATTCGGGGGCGGAATGAAACGCCGCCGGGGCTCGCGATGACGGCAAAGACCGCGCGGCCGGGGCCTTCGGGTCCCGGCCGTTGCCGTTAGACACGACCGCGAACGGGAAAGATGGTGCCCAGGGGCGGATTCGAACCACCGACACCGTGATTTTCAGTCACGTGCTCTACCAACCGACACCAAGGTGCGCTGACAATGGTCCACGCGGACGGCGCTTCCGGGTTCTCGGCAGGGACCGGGCGGAGGCTTTTTTCGCCGGCACCCATCATGCTCGCCCGCCCCCGGTGGCAGCGCGATCGGCGCCGCTCCGCTGGCGCGCGGCATGGTCCGGGGCACGGCATAGGGTCCGGCGGCGCGGTTACATGGCGGACGGATCGTCGCCGGCGACGCGACTATCGTCGCTCGACGTGTCGGGCAAATTCACTCCGACTTTGGCTTTTGCGTGCCTTCCGCATCGTCCGGCAGCACGGTGATCGCCTCGATGTTGTCACCGACGTAATCGAACTGCACCACCTTGCCTTCGGTCACGTCCACCGCTTCGACGTCCTTGCCGAGCCGGTACCATTTAGGCCCTTCGGGCGTCATGATCTTGACGATGACCTCAGCGACTTCGCCCTCGTCCTGCGCGGTCTGCGCCGCAAGCGGCAGCGGCAGGGCGAGCGCCATAACCGTCAGCATTGCGAGCGGTCGCGACATCTTGCTCACTCCTTCCCGGGTTGTGTTTCGACTATAGCGTTGACCCAGCTCACACCCGTCACGGACTGCGCGTGCCGCACATGGGGATGGACCGCGCCCTCCGAGCCCGCGCCTGGCGCGAGATCGACGAGCCGCCATTCACGTGTCGAGAGATCGCCCGTCCCGACTGCGGCACGGCCGAGTTCGGTAGAACGCGCCCATACTCCGTGCCAAGCCTCGGCAAAGCGTCCGGCATCCGAATGCGGTAGGCTGATGTCAGCGGTCATCGCGCGCGTCTCATGGTTGCGTGGGGTCCGACGATCGCGGCGACCGATTGGGCGATGATCGCCATCGCGACGATCAACGCCAGACAGGCGCGTTCCGGGCTGCGCGCGGTCATGACGCGAACTCTGGCGTAGCCAGCTGCAACATGTCCTCAGCCACGAAATCCGCCATGAAAGCGGCGACGGCGGCATAGAACCCCGCGCCGCCCGCGCGTTGGGTCACGCGCCGCGCACAGATCCCCGCCCAGCGACCCAGGTGGCGGGTCAGGAAATCGTGCTGGATCTCGCGCGCCCGCGCCGCGGTGGCCGTCTCGCCCGCAGCCATCGCCGCTGCCTCGCGCCGTGCGAGATCGGCCATTAAGGCCAGCTCCACCGCGATGTGATCGGGCAGAAGGCCGCTCTCCGCCGGCAGGCGATAGCCAACGCCGGCCATGAAACGGGCGACCGCATCCGAGGTCGCGCCGGACAGATCTTCCTCGTGGTCCAGCATCAGCCCCTCGTGGGGCATGACCTTGCCGACCGGATTGACGAAGATATCGGAGAATTCGACCGCCAGCCGCTCGCACAGCGTCTCGGCGTCGAGGCTGGCGAACTCCGGCCCCGGATCCACGCCCGCCGCGGCGAACGCGGCGGACATACCCGGATCGCGCAGGGCGGCGAGCCCCGCGCGATCGAGCGGCCGGTCGAGCAGCGCGGCCAGAAGCACATAGGTCTCTGCCCGCGCCGCCGCCTCGGTCGCCTGGTCGGTCGCCGTCATGCCGCAGCCACCTTCTCGACCATGACCACGGTGTCGTTCCAGCGTTGTTCGCCGCCGATCGGGTCGGCCTTGTTGGGGATCAGCCAGTTGGGATGCGCGCCGCGGTCTTCGGCCCACCAAATGCGGCCTATGTCCTTGTCGGGTGTGCCCGCGCGCAGATCGGCCGGGGTCGCGTTGCCTGAGGCATAGCGGCCGTACATCCAGTGCCCGCAGTGGTTCGAGATCGCGATCACGCCGGGCACCACGGCGGGCGTCACACGTGCCTTGGTTGTGATTTCACCCGCTTCCGAACGGACTCGGATCAGATCGCCGTGGCCGATGCCGCGCGCTGCGGCCGTCTCGGGGTTAATCCAGGCCGGGTTGTCGTGATAGATCTCGGTCAGCCACTTGCAGTTCTGTGTGCGTGAATGCGACTGCACGTTCACCTTGTAGGTGGTCAGGATCAGCTCGTCCGCCGTCATTTCCTGATGCTCCGGGATCGGATAGTAGCTGGGCAAAGGGTTGAAGCCCTTCTCCTCCATCAGTTCCGAATAGAGTTCGAGATACCCGGTCTTGTTCACCTGGTCGGGCGGGAAGCCGCGATAGACCCTGGTCCCGATCCTCTGGCCCACATAGCCCTTGTAGGAGGACTTGGTGTGCAAGTAGCCCTTGGCCTCGGCCTCTTCGCGGCTCTTCGCACCCGATCTGGTCCAGTCCCAATAGACCCGATCCTTGGTGTCGAAGATGACGTTCTCCGCCTGCCAAGCCTCGGCCGGGATCTCGCGCATATAGGAGAAAAAGGCGGCCTTTTCCTTGGGGTCGTGATAGACGCCGTGCGCCTTCATGTAGTCGAAGCCGCCCGCCGCCTTGACCGCCGGGGTCATCTCGCAGGAAAGGCGTACGAACTCCTCCTTGGTGTCGAAGCCGAGCGGCATCCCCATGCGCTTGGCCAGATCGCAGACCACATCCCCGAAGTCGCGCGTCTCGCCCATTGGCGCCACGATCGGTTGTCGAATGTAGTATTCCGACACCTGCGTGGGCGACACCATATCCTCCCAGTCCCAGCGTTCCAGATAGGTCGCTTCGGGCAGGATGATATCGGCCAGCGACGAGGATTCGTCGTAGAAGGGCGACACCGCGACGGTGAAGGGCAGAAGGGCCTCGTCCTTGAGCACCTCCTCGTTGGTCTTGCAGTCGCCGTTCGAATACACCGGCTGGTACATGTACCACATGTAGACCTCGGGCCGCCCGGCCGAACCGTCCTTGATCATCTCGAAGATCTGATGGCTGACGCTGTGGGTCGGGAAGGCCACCTGGCCTGGAAAGCCGTCGAGAATGCCGAGCTTGCGCGCCACCGGCTTGTTCTTGGGCCCCTTGGGGTACTTCCAGTCAGGACCGACCGCCTTGAGCCGACCGCCGGGATTGTCGATGTTGCCGGTGATCGCGGCCAGCATCTGGATCGCCCGTTCGGTCTCCACACCGTAGGCATGGGTGATCGCGCCGCGATAGCTGATCACGACGCCCGGCCGAGCCAGCGCGAACTCGCGCGCAAGAGCGCGCAGCTTGCCGGCCGGGACCCCGCAGACGCCCTCGGCCCATTCCGGCGTGTACTCGGCCAGATGCGCCTTGAGCGCGGCGATCTTCTCTTGCTTGCTGGCGCCGACATCTTTCGTGGCGCGGATGAAGTCGAAAAAGGCCTCGCCCTCGAACCGGTAGAGACCCTCCTCCATCACCACGTTGCACATCGCCAGCACCGCCGCGATGTCGGTGCCGGGCTTGATCGGCACCCACTCCGACGATTTCGCCGCAGTGTTCGACAGCCGCGGATCGAACGTGACCATTCTCAGGTTGCGCTCGACCACGGCACGGGTCAGCCGGTGCGCCACCGGGGTGTGGTTGGTATGCGCCTCGTAGACGTTGGAGCCGAAGTTGAGGATGAAGCGGGTGTTGTCGAAATCCCAGTTGTCGTAATGCCCACCCCAGGTCAGCTCCTGCGCAGTCCATTTCGAGCCTTCGCAGATCGCGGTGTGGTTGCCGATCGTGCCCGTGCCATAGGTGGCTAGGAACACGTTCTTGACCATCTTCGAGGTCGAGGACTTCATCCGCCCGTAGTGGAACATGAACTTTTCGGGCGTGCCTTCGTCGCTCAACTTCTTGAGCCGTCCCGCAATCTCGTCGAGCGCCTCGTCCCAGGTGACACGCTTCCATTTGCCCTCGCCGCGCGCGCCGACGCGGCGCAGCGGGAACAGGATGCGATCGGGATCGTAGACATGGTTCATGCCGGCCTGCGCCTTGGCGCAAAGCGTGCCCTCGGTGCGGATCGAATCGTATTGCGGCGAGATCTTCTCGAGCTTGCCGTTCTCGACGAACCCGACGATCGGGCAGCGCGTCACGCACTGATAGCATGCCGACGGCACCGCGCGGCGTTCCTCGTAGGTGAGCGGCGAAAAGTCCTTGCCACCATGGAGCAGCGGGCCTTGGAACACCGGCGCCTCGTGCAGGTTGCGGTCGGTGCCCGCGATCTTGATCGGAATGTCGAACAGGCTTGGGACCGCGGCCGCGGCGGCCGGCCCGGCGGTCAGGCCGAGCGCAGATGCCGTAGCGCCGAGTTTGAGAAAGTCGCGTCTGGTTTTCATTGTCCTGTCCTCACACGCCGACGGGTCCGGTGATCTGTCCGGCGATTACCACGACATAGCGCAGCATAAAGCCCCCGAAGATCACCGCCGCGGCGATCAGCATTTCGGTGTAGCGCGAGACTTCGTATTTCCGATGATAAAGCAGTCCGGGCAGCACGAAGTAGAGTTCGAGCAGACCGGGGATCACGAGGCCGATCAGTACAACGCCGACCCAGAACAGAGCGGCCATTTCGCCGCCCGGCAGGATTACATCAATCGCGTGACGCACGTCCCCGACGGTCAGATAGGCAAACATCAGGAAGAGAAAGATCGAGACGACCTCGAGCCCGATGATCGCAGTGTCGGCCGAGGCCAGCACAAAGCCCGACTTGTGGATCTCCTCCCGCTTTTCGTGCGACAGCTTGGCCCGCGTGATGAACGATCGCGCCAGGATGATCAGCGCGGTGCCGGTCGAAAGCGCCGAAAGCAGGAAGAGCAGCGCCAGCACCGGGGAGTTCCAAAAGGGCCGAGACGGCATGGCGCCCAACAGCACGCCGGTGTAGATCGCCACGCCGATGCCCAAAGGGACGTTCACCCAAGCCAGTGCCCGGCGCCATTTCAGGCGGTCGCCGAAATACATCGGCATGAACTTCAGATAGGTATACGCATACATTGCGCTGGTCAGAATGAAGCCGACCAGGAACCAAGTGCCCACCGACATCGGCGAGAGGTTCGCTACCAGAAAGAGGTTGAGAAAGCGCAGGTAGTGCCCCGTCTGCCACGACCCCAGTTCGAACACGATCAGCGC
>CAZMTC010000023.1:24049-28830 GCA_964569105.1 uncultured Alphaproteobacteria bacterium
ACCGGGATCGGACCGAGCAACGCACCATATTTGGCGATTTCGTGGTGCACGCCGTGCGCACCGCCACCGCCCCGCAGCAGCATCGAGGCGCTGACCGTGGTCGCGCCCGCGCCCATGCCGGCAAAGAACAGGTAGAGGATCACCGGCATGCCCCAGAAAAGATGCCCTTCCATGGGTCATCTCCTTTCCTTGTAGCGGCGGTTGGTCTTGACATCGACATACATGCCGTCCGGGCGCGGATCGCGCTCGTCGATATGATCGGCGGCGATGTAGTAGACGTTCGGTTTGGTTCCCTTTTCAGGGCGCAGCACGGTCACGGGGTTCTGCGCGATCAACTTGGAGACCTCGCTTTCGGGGTCGTTCAGGTCGCCGAAGATTCGCGCCCGCGACGGGCAGGCCTCGACACAGGCCGGTTGCAGCCCTTGGCTGACGCGGTGAATGCAGAAATCGCATTTGTCCGCGGTGCCGGTGTCCTCGTTGACGAAACGCATGTCGTAGGGGCAGGCCTGCACGCAGTATTTGCAGCCGATGCAGATGTCCTTGTCGATGACGACGATGCCGTCTTCGTCGCGCTTCCAAGTCGCCCCTGTCGGGCAGACCGACACGCAGGAAGGCTCGTCGCAGTGGTTGCAGAGCCGCGGGAGGAACGAACGAGAGACGTCCGGATAATTGCCCTTCTCGATCTCCTCGACCCAGGAGCGATTTTCGCCCAAAGGCACTTTGTATTCGGCCTTGCAGGCGACGGTGCAGGCATGCACGCCGTAACAGCGCCTCGCATCGATCACCATCGCGTATTTCTTGCTGTAACCGGCCTCGGAGGCGGATTCGGCCGAACCCGACGCCATGCTAGCGGTCAGGCCGACGGCCGCTGTGGCCCCGGCTCCAGCGGCGAGAAAGCCGCGTCTGCTCAGCCGATTCTTGTCCGATCGTTCGTTCATGGGAGATGCTCCCTTCTTTCGCAGCGAGAGCGGATCGACGCCCTCTTGCATCCCGCGTTGTGCCGAAGCGATCAGACACTCATCCGAAGGTCGGCGCGTTGATCCACGTCAAAGCTATCAATGATTTCGATTAAGCGGCTGTCCCAGATAACCGGGATCTGGCGGTATCGTGGGCAGCATGCGCAAGGGCCGTCTAAGCCGATACAAGCAGGATCGTGATCGAGCACTGTGTGGCGGGGACGACGGCCCGCACGGTGGCCAGTCTTTGCGGGGTGAACCGGAAGACGGCGGCCTACTTCTTCGTGCGGCTGCGCGAAGTCATCGCTCTGGAACTGGAGGCCGAGAGCGAGGCGATGTTCGATGGCGAGATCGAAGTCGACGGGAGCTGCTTCGGTGGCAAGCGCAAGGGCGTTCGGGGCCGCGCCACGGCCGGAAAGGGGCCGGCCTCGCGCACGCAATGGCCTGTCCCGTCAGCGGGACGGCGGCCAGCCGGCGCCGGGAAAGACCCTGCGAAATCTGCGCATGGAGATGGTGCCCAGGGGCGGATTCGAACCACCGACACCGTGATTTTCAGTCACGTGCTCTACCAACTGAGCTACCTGGGCGCTCATCGGGTCGGGCGGCGTATATAGGGCAATCGGCAGAGGCTGTCCACAGGGGGGTCGCGCGGTTTGGGTCCGTCACTCGCTACCGCCGCACGCTACACCACCCCGTGGCGGATCAGGCTCTCGCCCATGTCGACCGTCATCTCCTCGAGCCCTCGGGGCTTCCATCCCAACACCTTGGTCGCACGGTCGTGGGACACGTCCTGACGGCGGCCGATGTCGTTGACCACGAGACGCAGCGTCCTGTCGAACAGCGCCAGGAACCGCACCGACCAGTCCGGCAGCTCGCCGCGCGGGATGCGGTAGCCACGGGGGGAGAAGTGCCGGTCCAGGATGCGCGCGACGTCGGACATCCAGGCATGCGCGCCGGCGCAGATGAAGCGCTGGCCGGCGGCCTCCTCGTTGGTCATGGCGGAGAGGTGCATCGCGGCCACGTCGCGCACGTCGACCATGGCCCAGCCGACACGGATGTTGGCCGGCACCTCGCGCCCCATCAGCTTCTTCACCAGCTCGCCCGAGGTGCCGTAGTCGGCGCTCAAGACGGGACCCAGGACGACCCCCGGGTTGATGGTCACCAGCTCCAGCCTGCGCTCGGCCGGCAGCTTGGCGACGAAGTCCCAGGCGGCGCGCTCGGCCACCGTCTTGCTCTTCTCGTAGGCACCGATACCGTCTGTGAGCTGCGACCAGTCTTCCTCGGTAAAGACCCGCCCCTCTGCGCGCGGATGGCCGTAGGTCACTGCGGCCAGCGACGAGGTCAGCACGACCCGCTCGACCCCGGCGCGGGACGCGGCCTCGAGCACGCGCAGCGCGCCGTCGCGCGCCGGAACCACCAGCTCGTCCTCGTGCTTCGGGGGCCGGCGCGGGAAGGGGGAGGCGACGTGCAGGACGTAGCGGCAGCCGGCCACGGCCTCGTCCCACCCCGCATCGCCGGACAGGTCCGCCTCGACCAGCTCGAGCCGACCCGTATCGGCGCCATGCTCGGCCAGCCCGGCCTTGACCTCCTCGCCGCGCGCCAGATCCCGCAGCGTGCCGCGCACGCGCCAGCCGTCTTCGAGCAGCGCAAGCGCGCAGTGCATCCCGATGAATCCCGTTATACCGGTGACCAGCACCGGCGCGTCCGTCTTGGCCATGCCCCTCTCCCTGCCTATCCGGCGCCGGGCGCCGGAGATAAGTGAATGTTAGCCTCCTAATAAGAGACCGGTGTTCACTTGTCAAGATTAGTGACTCGTGGTCTTTTAAGGGACTCGCGACCGCCTGCTATGGTCACAGTTCCGAGTGGCCGCGTCGGCCCGGCAAGCAGAAGGGAACCCATGACCGCCGGCCCCGTTTTCCAGCGCGCCCGCCAGCCGCACCAGAAAGAACAGCGCCGCGAGGCCATCCTCGACGCCGCCGTCGCGCTGCTCGACGCGGACGGCCTGGACGGGGTCAGCCTGGCCGCGATCGCAGGGCGCGCGGGCATCACCAAGTCCAACATCTACCGCTATTTCGAGAGCCGCGAGGCGATCCTGCTCGAGTTGCTGCTGCGCGACCAGGCGGCCTGCACCGACGCGGTGGTGGACGCGCTCGCGCCACTGCGCGGTCGCAACGATGTCGCCGCCGTGGGCGACGCGCTGGCCGCCGCCCTCGCGGTGCGGCCGCGCCTTTGCGCGCTGGTGGCCGCGCTGTCGCTGATCCTCGAGCACAATGTCTCGGACGAGACCGTACTCGGCTTCAAGCGCGCGTCGGCGGCATTGGGCGTGCGTCTCGGCCAAGCGGTCCACGAAGCGTTGCCCGGGCTGTCCGAGAACACGGTGACGGCGCTGGTACGCTACCTCCATATCCTGATCGCCGGACTGCACCCGGTCGCCAACCCTGCGCCGCCCGCGGCCCGCGCGTTGGAGCGGCCCGAACTCGCCGCCTTCGCCTCCGATTTCGAGCACGACCTTCGCGAGCTGCTGGTCACGCTGCTGAACGGCTGGATCTGCCGGAGCTGAACCGGATCAGCGATTCTCTTCCTCGTCGGTCGGCAGGTCGCCGTCCTCGAGCTCGGGCTGTTCCTGGGTCGGGATGCGGTACTTGCCGCCGAGCCAGCGCGATAGGTCGATCTCGGCGCAGCGGCGCGAGCAGAACGGCCGCGCCGCCGCGGTCGCGGGCTTGCCGCATAAGGGACATTCGACCTGCGCCATGGGATCAGCCTCCAGCGCGGACGATAGCGAAGCCGGGCGAATCCGGTCCACCCCGGCGCAGCGTCAGCCGCCCGCCCAGCCGCTCGACGACGACGGCCAAGGCGGACGCGGCCGGCCCTTCGAGCACTTCCCCAACCGCCGGTGCGACCTCGATCACCAAAGGCGCCGCCGGATCGGCGTGTGCCGCCCGCTCCGCCGCGCGCAGCGCCGCCGTCGCCGCAGCCGCCGGGCGCGGTCCGGGCTCCGGCGCGACGCCGAGCATCAGCTCGGCCAGCGGCGCACGCTCGCGGCTCCGCGCCAGCTCGAACAGGCCAAGCGGGGTGAAGCCGGCCAGCCGAATCTGGGCCGGATCGTCCCGCAGTGCCGCCCGCAGCGCCGCGGCCACCCGCTCGCGCGCCCTGGCATCCGACATGCGCACGAAGTCGATCAGCACGGCGCCCGCCACCGCGCGCAGACGAAGCTGCCGCCCGATCTCCTCCGCCGCCGCCAGATTGGCTTCGAGGATCGCCGCCTTGCGTCCGCCGCGGCCCGCGCCGCCGGTGTCGACATCGACCACCGTGGCAGCCTCGGTGCGATCGATCGTCAGTGTGCCACCGCTCGGCAGGGGCACTTGGCGCGTCAGGGCCGCCTCGATCTGCGCCTCGACCCCCTCGGCTTCGAACAGCGCAGTATGGCCCCGGTGTTCCTCGACCGGCCAGCCGGAGCCCCATATCGCCGCACAGCCGCGGGCGGCCGCGGCTACGCCCAGCCCCTCGGTCAGAACCCGTTTCACTTGCGGCCCCCCCAGCTCGCGCAGAATCGGCGCCGTGGCCGGCTCGTCCTCGTCGATCCGGCCTGGCCGAGCCGCGGCATGCGCTCGCCCGAGCGCGGTCGCCCAGCGCGCATCCAGCGCCTCGACCTCGGCGCGCAGCAACGCCTCCTCCGCCCCCGCCGCCGCCGAGCGGACCACCAGCCCGCCGCCGATTTCCCGCGCCAGACCGAGCAGCCGCTCCCGCTCTTCCCTGCCGACGATCCGCTGGGACACGTTACGGCGGTCATCGAGCGGTGGGCGAACGACGTGGGAGCCCGGCAGC
>CAZMTC010000024.1:0-28217 GCA_964569105.1 uncultured Alphaproteobacteria bacterium
GGCCACGATGGGAGCGAACCAATAGGTGTCGTGCTTGCCCTCCATGTGGTGGATCTCGTCGGCGCGCTGCAGCGCGTTGTTGATCCGCTTGACCACCGCCGGGACCGAGTTGGACGGGTAGAGCGACTGGTCCGGATACATCGAGCAGGCCAGGTTGGCGTCGGCAGCGACCTGCCAGCCCGACAAGTAGATGCCCTCGAGCCCGGCCTTGACCGCCTGCATGGCCTGGTTGCCGGTCAGCGCGCCCAGCGTGTTGATGTAGGGCCGGGTGTGCAGCAGCTCCCACAGGCGGCGCGCGCCCATCTCGGCCAGCGTGTACTCGATCTTGACCGACCCGGAGAGGCGCTCGACGTCCTCTTGCGTGAAGTCGCGCTTGATGCCGTCGAAGCGGCGCGCGTGGATCTCGTCGGGGGACGGCGTCTTGCCCTGGGTGCCCTCGTCCAGCGGCGACATGGCACATGCTCCTTCTGGTTCGAAACGCCGGTCCGGAACATGGGCCCCGGGCCGGCTCGTGATATCGCGCCCGAGCCGCTCGCCGCTCAGCGTCATGCTGCACGCGCGAACGCCTCGGGTTGAGCGTGACAATATTTGAAGCACGGTTTCAGCTTCAATAACGCATTGAGCGAAAAACGGTCTTTCGGTAAATCCAGGAAATTTGCTGGATGTGATATTGTAAATCTTGTAAATCATAGAGCGATGGCAAAAATTCGCTCCGGGCGCCCTGCGCGGGCGGTCCAGAATCCGGGGCGCGGGAGGCCAGGCGATGGACAAGAAGGCCATGCTGGGTCACAAGGTCCGGCGGCTGCGGCGGGATCAGAACCTGACCCAGGCCGAGATGGCCGAGCAGCTCGGCATCTCGCCTTCCTATCTCAACCTGATCGAGCACAACCAGCGGCCGGTCACCGTACCGCTGCTGCTCAAGCTCGCCCAGATCTACGAGCTCGACCTCCAGAGCTTCGCCGAGGACGAGGAGGCGCAGCTCCTCGCCGGGCTGCGCGAGGTGTTCGGCGACGCGCTGTTCGAGGGCGCGCCGGTGCCGCTCCACGATCTGCGTGAGGTGGCGGGCGCGGCGCCCGCGCTGGCCGACGGCGTCGCCACGCTCTACCGCGCCTACCGCGAGCAGCGCGAGCAGCTCCAGGCGCTGGCCGAGCGCTTCGCCGACCAGCGCGACGGCACCGAGGTGTTCACCGGCGCGTCGTTCTCGATGGACCAGGTCCGCGACTTTTTCCACGACAAGGCCAACCACTTCCCCGACATCGAGGCTGCCGCCGAGGCGCTGTGGGCCGACGCCGAGCTCGACCCCACCGACCTGCAGCGCTCGCTCGCCGGGCATCTGGAGAAGGGGCACCAGGTGCGCGTGCGGGTCATGCCGGTCGACGTCATGGGCAACGCCATCCGGCGCTTCGATCGCCACAACCGGCGCATCCTGCTCTCCGAGATGCTGCCGCCCTCGGGCCGCGCGTTCCAGCTCGCCACCCAGATCGCCCAGCTGCAGCACCGCGAGCTGCTCGACCGGCTGGTCGCCGACGCCGGGCTGGGCTCGGAAGAGGCGAGCCGGCTGCTGCGCCTCGGCCTCGCCAACTACTTCGCCGGCGCGGTGATGATGCCCTACGACCGCTTCGTCGAGGCGGCGCGCGCGGTGCGCTACGACATCGACGTGCTGATGGCGCGCTTCGAGGCGAGCCACGAGCAGGTCTGCCACCGGCTGACGACGCTGCAGCGCCCGGGCGCCAAGGGGGTGCCCTTCTTCCTCATCCGCATCGACAAGGCGGGCAACGTCTCCAAACGCTTCTCGGCCACCGGCTTCCACTTCGCGCGGCTGGGCGGCGCCTGCCCCTTGTGGGTGGTGCACGACGCCTTCCGCACGCCCGGCGTGATCCACACCCAGCTCGCCGCCATGCCCGACGGCACGGTCTACTTCTCGCTCGCGCGCACGGTGACCAAGGCGGTGGGCGGCCACGCCACGCCCGCGCAGCAGTTCGCCATCGGGCTGGGCTGCGAGGTCAGCCATGCCGGCCAGCTCGTCTACGCCGACGGCCACGACCTCAAGGCGCTCGACGCCGCCACGCCGATCGGCACCAGCTGCCGCCTGTGCGAGCGCCTCGACTGCGCCCAGCGCGCCTTCCCACCGATCAACCACCGGCTGATCGTCGACGAGAACAAGCGCACCCGTTCGCCGTTCTACTTCTCGCCCGCGGGGGAGGGGCGGTAGGAGCGGTCTTGTTTCCGGCGGCGCGGCGCTGGGTCCGCTCGTCAAAGAGCCGCTACGCCGCGCGGATCTCGGACAGGAAGCCCTCGACCTCGCCGCGCAGGCTGTCGGCCTGGCGCAGCACCTCTTCGGCGGAGCTCAGAACCTCGGCGGCGTTCTGCCCGGTGTGCCCCGACGCGTCGCGCAGTTCGGCGATGACGTCGGAAACGGCACGCGTGCTCTCGGCGGTGTCCTGCGCGTTGCGCGAGATCTCGCCGGTGGCCGCACTCTGCTCCTCGACCGCCTCGGCGATCGACAGCGAAATCTCCTCGACCCGGCCGATTGCGCCGTGCACGGTGCCGATGGCGTCGATGGTCTGGCGCGTCACCGACTGGATCTCGCCGATCTGCGCCGCGATGTCCTGGGTCGCGCGCGAGGTCTGGGTGGCGAGGATTTTGACCTCGTCGGCCACCACCGCGAAGCCCTTACCCGCCTCCCCGGCGCGCGCCGCCTCGATTGTCGCGTTGAGGGCGAGCAGGTTGGTCTGGTCGGCGATGTTCGAGATCAGCTCGACCACCTCGCCGATGCGCTCGGAACGCTTGCTCAGCTCCTCGATGGTCGCGTTCATCGATTCGGCCGAAGTCACCGCCTCGCCGGTGACCTTCTGGGCGTCGCCCACGCGGCCGGCGATGGTCGAGATCGACTGGGCCAACTCCTCGGCGGCCGCGGCGACGGCCTGGACCCGGCTGTTGGCCTGTTCGGAGGCGGATGCCGCCTCGCCGCTGCGGCCGTTGGCCTGCTCGGCGGTGCCGGCCATGCCCTCGGCCGCGCCGCGCATCTCGGCCGCCGCCTTGGCGACGGCATCGGCCACCGACTTGACCTTGGCCTCGAATTCGTCGGCGACACGCTGGACCATCTCGCGGCGCTCGGCCTCGCCCTGCTCGCGCATCGCCTCGCGGTCGCGCCGCAGCGCCTCGCCCTCGCGCGACTTGGCGGTGAGCTGCGCCACCGCGCGCGCCACGTCGCCGACCTCGTGCCGCCGGTCGGTGGGCAGCGTTGCGTCGTCCGCGGCGTCCAGGTCGTGGCCCGCGGTCTCGAGATAGCTGTGCACGCGCATCAACGGCACCAGCACGGTGCGCGCCAGCGCGACCAGTGTCGCCGCGGTGACGAAGACCACGATGAGGAGCACGATACCGACGACATCGCTCAGGAATGCCCACAGCTCGGCGTCGATCGCGGTGGTGTCGAAGCGCACGGCGACCAGGTACTGCTCGCCGAAACCGTCGATCGTCCACACCGTCTCAGACCGGCCCGAGGGGATCGAGCCCTCGGCCTCGCCGGTCACGGGGTCGGTGGCCGCGCCCTCGCCGACCTCGGCGATCGGCGCGCCGTCCTCGGTGTAGACCGCCAGGCCCGCGATCATCGCGTCGGGCATCTTGGTCTCCGCGGTCTCGTTGAACATCACCGGCTCGTCGGTCGGCGAGTAGACCGAGAGGATCGCGTTGACCGTGCGCTCGGCCTCGGCCTCGAGCGCGCCGTAAAGCTCCTCGTGTTCGGCCCGGTAGGCCATGCCGAAGATCGCCGCCTCGATCATCACGATCGAGACCAGCACGGCCAGCGTCACGCGGCGGCACACGCGCGAGCGGATCAGTGCCGGCACGTAGTGGAGGCCCAACCTGGAGGGCAAGGACATGAAGCGGCACTCCGTCTTGACTGCGGGTGAACGGCAGACGCCCGATATAGGAGCGCGCCGTTAACAATTTCCTAGCGTGCCGGGTGCGCGCGCGAGCCGCCGGTTCAGACGATCCGGCTGAGGATCTCGCGCGCCACGGCGCGTGCCACGGGGCGATCCATCCCCGGCCGCAGCCTGCGGTCGTAGAGCGTCCGGATCGCCAGCTCGTCCCAGCGCGAGTAGTGCGTCGCGCGCAGCGGCGAATGGCGCGGCGCCAGCACCGAGGGCATGCGCCGCGCCACGCCCTCCCCGGTCCAATGTGCGTCGAAGCCCAATGCGTGCATCAACTCGTGCTCGAGGCAGTCGGTGTAGTCCTCCGACACCGCGATCCGGCCGCGGTAGAGCGCACCGGCCCAGCCCCGCGTGAAGGTCATGCACACGAACCGGCGCGGATTGTCCTCGGCCATCATCGCGCGGTGGGACTTGAGCTCGACGGTGATTTCCCGGCTGTTCCCGGTGCCGCCGAGCACGAGGCGCAGGCCGGTCCAGTCCTCGAGCAGGGCGAGCCCGTCGGCGAGCCGCGCCGCGAAGTCGGGCCGCTCCAATCCCGTCAGGGTGACGTCCACGGGGCCGTCCCACTTGCGCACGCGGGTCTGCCGGGCCCAGCCGAATCGGCCCCCTGGCGAAAGCGCCAGCGTGTCGAAGAAGGCGAGCATGTCCGCGACAGGGTCGCCCTCGGGCGCCTCGACCGGCGGGCGCGGCAGGAAGGCTGCAGCGCCCAGCCCCGCTGCAAGCGCCAATACCGCGCGCCGGGACAGGGCGCCAGCCTCGCTCGGCCATCGCCCGCGACTGTCCCGGATTGGGCCATCCGAGCACATGCGATCAGTGTCGGCGGTTCGCCGCGAATTGCAACGGCGGTGGCGAAGCGCTCAAGTAAAATTGAATTGGAATTAGTCTACTTCACGCTATCCTGATCGGATTGTGAGGAGGCCCGATCTTTCATATCGCTCGGGCCGTGCGGTCGAGGGCGGCCCGTAAACCCCACAGGACGGAGGATAGATATGATTGCGCGTGGATTCACCCTGGGCGCCATCGGACTCCTTGGGCTCGCCGCCAGCCAAGCGGCCGCCGCGCCGGCCGCGACGGTGATCGAGCTCACTCAGACCGGCTGTCAGTTCCTGGAATCGGAGAACGGCGTCGATCATGGGTTCATGCCCCGGTTGCCCGCGGACTGCAACGAGATCAACGCCAGTACCGGCGACGGGCGGCTGGCCGAGCACAACGTCCTGAAGCTCGCGCCCGGCGACTACGTTTTCCGCGTCACCAACACCGACGTTCCCTACGAGCTCGGCTTCTTCCTGCGCGAGCCCGACTATGACTGGAGAAACCCGGTGCACCAGGCGACCAAGACCGCGGTGTCCGGCGGCGGCTTGGTGCAGGGCAAGACCCAGGACTACGCGGTCACGCTGGAGCCGGGCGAGTACATCTATTCCTGCCCCCTGAACCCGACGCCCAACTACAAGATCGTCGTCTCCCAGAACTGAGGTTCCGGCGCCGTGCCTTCCGCGCGACTCAGGCCATCTCCCCGGCCTTGACCAGCTTCTTGCCGAAGTTCTCGCCGTGCAGGACCTGCTCGAGCGCGTAGGGCATGTTCTCGAAGCCCTCGACGATGTCCTCGCGGTAGCGGATCCTGTCCTCCTCGAGCCACTTGGCCATTGCCTCGATACCCTCGGGATAGCGGTCCTCCCAGTCGAACACGATCAGGCCCTGCATGCGCGCCCGGTTGACCAGCAGTGCGCGGGTCGGGCGCGGCGCGAGCTCGAGCTCGGTCCGGTTGTACTCGGAGATCATGCCGCAGATGGCGATGCGGGCGTGGAGGTTGATGCGGTTCAGCACCGCGTCGAGGATCCTGCCGCCGACATTGTCGAAATAGACGTCGATCCCGTCGGGCGCCGCCTGGGCCAGCGCGCTGTCCCAGTCCTCGGTCTTGCGGTGGTTGATCACGGCGTCGTAGCCGAGTTCGTTGCGGCAGTAGTCGCACTTCGCGTCGGTTCCGGCGATGCCCACCGTGCGGCAGCCCTTGATCTTGGCGATCTGCCCGACCAGCGCGCCGACGGCGCCCGAGGCGGCGGACACCAGCACCGTCTCGCCTTCCTTGGGCTGGCCGACATCGAGCAGGCCGAAATAGGCGGTCATGCCCGGCATGCCCAGCACGCCCAGCGCGGTCGAGACCGGCGCCAGGTCCGGGTCGACCTTGCGCACGCCCTCGGAGCCGTCGGAGACCGCGTATTCCTGCCAGCCCAGCCGGCCCTCGACGATGTCGCCCTCGGCGAACTTCGGGTGGCGCGACTTGACCACCTGCGCCACCACCCCGCCGGTCATCACGTCGCCGATGGCGACCGGCGGCACGTAGCTCTTCCCCTCGCGCAGCCGGCCGCGCATGTAGGGGTCGACCGAGAGGTAGAGCGCACGGGCCAGGAATTCGCCGTCGCCGGGCTCGGGGATCGGCCGCTCGACCAGCTTGAAGGTGTCATCCTCGATCTCGCCCTTGGGGCGGCTGTTGACGATGAACTGACGGTTCATCTCGGCCATCGGATGCTCCTGTTCAGGGGTATCGGTGCGGAGGGGATGCGATCGCGCCTCAATCATGTGCCTTGCGGTGCGCTTCGACCTGCGCCAGGGCGGCGCCGCGAAACAGCGAGACGTCGGAGCCGCCCGAGACCAGGTCGTAGCCGCGCTCGAACAGCTCCTCGACGCTGATGCCGCTGCGGGCGACCGTGCCCATCCAGGCGCCGGATTCCTTGATCGCCTCTTCGACGCGCTCGAGCGCCGCCCGGACCTCGGCGTCGTCGAAGCGCCCGGGCTTGCCCAGCGAGGCGGAAATGTCGGAGGGGCCGACGAACAGCATGTCGACCCCCTCGACCGCCGCGATCGCGGCGACGTTGTCGACGCCGCGCGGCGTCTCGATCTGACAGACGATCATCAGCTCGTCCTCGACCCGCGCCATGTAGTCCTCGGTGCGCATGCCGTAGTCGGTGGCGCGCACCATGCCGCCGGCCGAGCCGCGGATGCCGCGCGGCGGGAAGCGGCACGCTTCGACGACGCGCTCGGCCTCCTCGGCGGTCTCGACCATGGGCACCATGATGCCCTCGACCCCGGTGTCCAGTGCGCGCTTGATCATGACCGCGTCGTTCCAGGCGACGCGCATCAGCGAGGTGGCCTTGGTCGCCGACAGCGCCTGCAGGATGCCGATCGCCTGGTGCAGGTCGCCCGGCCCGTGCTCGTGGTCGATCAGCACGAAGTCGTAGCCCGCCAGCCCGGCGATCTCCGCCAGGATCGGGCTGCAGGTATAGCTCCAGCATCCCAGGCACTTCCGCCCGCCCCGCAGCCGCGCCTTCAGCGCATTGTCCCGAAACATCGCTCTCCCTCGATCTGGGCGCGCGGGATTATGGCGGCCGAGCCGGGGCCGGGCAACGCCGACCCCGGATATTCGCTCCCGGCGTTGTCGCGGGCTCATGGCTCGACTAGGTAGAGGCGCAGTGTTGCGGAAGGATTCGCCGAATGGGTCTCGACCTCACGCCGCCGCTGCGCCTCTACGCGGCCCTGCGCGGCCGCATGCTCGACCGCCAGGATCCGGTGGCGACGCAGGAGCGCACGCTGCGCAGGCTGCTGCGCCGCGCCCGCGACACGCGCTTCGGCCGCGACCACGATTTCGCGTCGTTGCGCACGGCGGCCGACTTCCAGCGCGCGGTGCCGCTGCGCGGCTACGACGCCTTGTGGGACGAGTACTGGTCGCACGGCTTTCCGGTGCTCGACGACGTCACCTGGCCGGGTCGCATCCCCTGTTTCGCGCTCAGCTCGGGCACCAGCCGCGATGTGACGAAGTACCTGCCGCTTTCGAAGGCGATGAATCGCGCGAACCAGTTCGCCGCAATGGACGTTCTGGTCCACCATCTGCGCGCGCGGCCGCGCAGCCGGGTGTTCGGCGGCAAGAACCTGATCCTTTCGGGCAGCACGTCGCTGGAGACGCTGGCGCCCGGCATCAAGGCGGGCGATTTGTCGGGCATCGCCGCGGACCGGATCCCGCGCTGGGCGCGCCACCTGTCCTACCCGCCGCCCGACCTCGCCTTCCTCGACGACTGGGAGGAGAAGATCACCAGGCTGGCCCCGCGCGCGCTCGAGGCCGACATCCGCTCGATCAACGGCACGCCGTCCTGGCTGCTGATCTTCTTCGACACGCTCCACGACCTGCGCCCCGAGACCTCGGGCCGGCTGGTCGAGTACTTCCCCAACCTCGAGCTTCTCGTCCATGGCGGGCTCGACTTCGCGCCCTACCGCCACCGTTTCGAGGCGCTGCTCGAGGGCAGCCACGCCGAGACGCGCGAGGTCTACGCCGCCTCCGAGGGCTTCATCGCCGTGGCCGACCGCGGGCCGGGCGAGGGCATGCGCCTGCTGCTCGACATCGGCCTGTTCTTCGAGTTCGTGCCGGTCGAGGAGCTCGACGGCGACGACCCCACCCGCCACTGGATCGCCGACGCCGAGCTGGGCCGCAACTACGCCATCGTCCTGTCGACCAATGCCGGTCACTGGGGCTATGTGGTGGGCGACACGGTCGAGCTGGTCTCCAAGGACCCGCCGCGCGTGCTGGTCACCGGCCGCACCGCCTACACGCTGTCGGCCTTCGGCGAGCACCTGATCGGCGCCGAGATCGAGGCCGCGGCGGCGCGCGCGGCCGAGGATGCCGGCGTCGAGCTCTCCGACTATTCGGTGGGCGCGGTGTTCCCGCAGGCCAAGGGCGAGCTGGGCGGGCATCTCTGGGTCGTCGAGTTCGCGGAGACTGTGCCCGAGGGCGTCGTCGCGCGCTTCGGCGAGCGGCTCGACCGCCACCTCGCCGACGAGAACGCCGACTACAAGGCGCACCGCGCCGAGGACTACGGCATGGCGCCGCCGCGCATTCGCCAGGTGCCGCCCGGCACCTTCGCCGCCTGGATGAAGAAGCGCGGCCGGATGGGCGGCCAGAACAAGGTGCCGCGCGTGATCAACGACCGCGATCTGTTCGAAGACCTGCTCGAATTCACGGCGGAGGCGGGATAGGCTCGCGCCGCCCAACCCCGGACCCGAAGGCCCCGATGGACGATTTCGCCCTCGACGAGCGCCTCGCCGCCGACACCTTCGAGCTGGCGCGCTGGGACCTTTCCCGCGTGCTGCTGATGAACGACGCCCATTATGTGTGGCTGATCCTGGTGCCGCAGCGGCCCGACCTGCGCGAGCTCCACGACCTGGAGGCGACCGACCTCTTGCGCCTGTCCGCCGAGATCGTTCGCGCCTCGCGCACCATCGACCGGCTGTTCGAACCGCACAAGATCAACGTCGCCGCGCTGGGCAACCGGGTGGCGCAGCTCCACGTCCACGTCGTCGCGCGCACCGAGAGCGACCCCGCCTGGCCCGACCCGGTATGGGGCAAGGTGCCGCCGCTGCCCTACGACGACGACGCGCGGGATCAGATGTGCGCGGCGCTGGCCGACGCCTTCGCCACCGTGATGGCGCGATGAGCGAGGTGCCGCTGCGGCTCTCCCCCGCGGTGACCGACGCGCTGGCGGCGGGGCGCCCGGTGGTCGCGCTCGAATCGACCGTCATCGCCCACGGCCTCCCTGCGCCCGAAAACCTCGAGGCCGCACGCGCCATGATCGGGGCCGTGCGCGCGGCGGGCGCGGAGCCCGCGGTCACCGGCGTCGCCGGCGGCACGCTGGTCGCCGGGCTCTCGGACGACGAGATCGCCCGCTTCGCCGAGGGCGGCGCCGCCAAGGCCTCGCGCCGCGACCTCGCCGCGCTGCTGGCGGCCGGCGCCGACGGCGCCACCACGGTCGCGGCGACCATGGCGATCGCCCACCTGGCCGGCATTCCGCTGATCGCGACCGGCGGCATCGGCGGCGTCCATCGGGGCGCAGGGGAGACCATGGACGTCTCCGCCGACCTGCGCGAGTTGGCACGCACGCCGGTGGCGGTGGTCTGCTCGGGCGCCAAGGCGATCCTCGATCTGCCACGCACCCGCGAGGCGCTTGAGACCGAGGGCGTGCCGGTCGTCGGCTACGGCACCGACGAGATGCCCGCCTTCACCGTGCGCGGCTCGGGCCTGCCGGTCGACCACCGGGTCGACACGGCCGCCGAGGCCGCGGCCGTGATCGCCGCACAGCGCGCACTCGACCGCACCGGCCTGGTCCTCGCCAACCCCGTGCCCGCCGTCGAGGCCATCCCCCGCGCCGACCACGACCGCTGGCTCGACCGCGCGCTTGCCGAGGCGGCGGACCAGGGCATCGCCGGCAAGGCGCTCACGCCCTTCCTGCTCGGCCGCCTCGACGCGCTCAGCGACGGCCGCACCCGCCGCGCCAACCGCGCGCTCCTGATCGCCAACGCCGCGCTGGCGGGGGAGGTGGCAGCGGCGCTGGCGGCGCGCGGGTAAGTCTTCTCGCTGACGGCGTTCGGCCTTCCCAACAGCCCGCTGCTTTCCCGGCCGGAACGAAGTGGAGAGCCGGGGAGGCAGATCTCTTGGCTCTCCCAAAGGCGAAAGGAAGCACCGGCGCTCCGACCGAGCCTACTCCGCCGCCTTGTGCTCGCGTATCCGGCGCCAGGCGATGGCGTCGGCGACCTCGTTGGGGGGCACGTCCTCGTCGGCCTCGGCGAAGATCTCGCCCAGCGTTGCGCCGATCGCCGTGGCCTTGGCGACGGCGGTGTTGTGGTCGTAGCCGCCGGGCATCGCCTCCAGCGCGACGTTGATCAGTCCGCCGGCATTGATGACGTAATCGGGCGCGTAGAGGATGCCGCGCTCGGCCAGCATGCGACCGTGGCGTGCCTCGGCGAGCTGGTTGTTGGCGGAGCCGGCGACCACCTTGCATTGCAGGCGCTCGATGGTGTCGTCGTTGATCACCGCGCCCAACGCGCAGGGCGCGAAGACGTCGGCCTCGACGTCGTAGATCGCCTCGGCCTCGACCGGCTCGGCGCCGAAGGTCTCGTGCGCGCGGCGCAGCAGGTCCTCGTCGAGGTCGGCCACGTACAGCCTGGCGCCCGCGTCCGCCAGGCCGGCGCAGACCGACCAGCCGACGCTGCCGACCCCCTGCACGGCGACCGCCGCGCCCTCGAGCGTCTCCTTGCCGGTGGCGTGCATCCAGGCCGCGCGCATGCCCACGAGCACGCCATACGCCGTCATCGGACCGGGGTCGCCGCCGCCCTTGTCGGTGCCGACCAGAAAGCCGGTCTCGGTCTGCATCACCCGCACGTCGTCGAGCGAGATGCCGACATCCTCGCCGGTGAAGAAAATGCCCTCGTAGCTCTCGACGAAGCGGCCATAGGCGCGCAGCAGCTCCTCGGTCTTGTCCTCGTGCGGGTCGCCGACGATGACACCCTTGCCGCCGCCGAAGGGCACCTGCGCCATGGCGCATTTGAGCGTCATGCCCAGCGCCAGCCGGCAGACATCCTCGAGCGCGTCGTCCTCGGTGGCGTAGGCCCACATGCGCGTGCCGCCGATGGCGGGGCCCAGGGTCCGGTCGTGGATCGCGATCAACGCGTAGAGGTCGCTGTCGGCGTCCTCGGCGCGGTGGACGCTCTCATAGGTGCCGAAGGCGGCGGTGGCCTCGGTCATGTCCGTGACCGCGAGCTCGGTCATCGTTTCCTCCCGCGGATGGGCCGGGGTCGGTGTGTCAATAGGAATGTAGGTGCGCCCGGGCCGAACGCCATGCCCGGCCGCCGGCGCGGGGTCACGGGCCCTCGATCAGCTCGACCGTGATCCAGTCGCCGTCGCGCTTGAAGCGCAGCTTCACCCACATGCCGCGCTCGTCGTACCACATGTCCTGCTCCATATCGCCGGTGACGCGGTGACGGGTGACCTGCGCCGGTTCGCCACCGGCAAGCGTTACCTGCTCGAGACCTACCTCCTCGACCTCGATCCGCATCACCTCGCCGGTCTCGGTCGCCATCACGAGCCCGTCGGCGAACCGCTCCAAATCCCAGGCGCTGGCGGAGAAGGTATCGCCCGGCGCGCGCCGGGTTCCGTTCGGTCCTTCGATGACCAGCGCGTCGCCCTCGGCCCGCGCCTCGACCTCGATGATCCTGCCGTCGTCGTTGGTGTGGGCGCGATACTCGACCAGCCGGCCGTCGCGCCAGACCTCCTTGCGCTGCGAGGTGTAGGTGCGCACGGTGACGAACAGCAACTCGGCCTCGAGATCGATATCCGCGGTCAGCGTCGTCTCGTTGCCGTCGTGGACCAGCTCGTAGCGATGCTCGCCCACCTCGCCCAGATGCTCGTGCGTGACCAGATAGCGATAGGTGCCGGCCTTGGCCGGCTCGGCCGTGGCCGGCGCGACGGCGAGAACGGCGGCGGCAAAGACGGCGAGGGCCGGGAGACGCGACATGCGGCGGGCTCCGGTCTAGGGTTGCGGCGGCGCAGACTATCAGCGCCGCTCCGAACCGTCATCCGAGGACCCGCCATCAAGCTGTCACGCGTCGCACCCTAGAATTGCCGGCCTCTCACCCGCACCCGGACTGTCGACCGATGACAATGCCCGACGATCAGTCGCCGCCCGATATCCCCGACGACTCCGAGGACCGCGTTCTCTCGGACCCGCGCAACCGCCCCTTCGCCGAGGTTCTGGCGGCGCGACTGGCGCGCCGCGCGGTGCTCAGGGGCGCGGCGCTCGGCGCGGCGGCGCTGGCCGTTCCCGCACTGCCGCTGCGCGCGGCGCTCGCAGCCTCGCCCTCGAGCCTCGCCTTCGAGCAGGCTGCGCGCGAGATCGGGCCGGACATGGCCGTGGCGCCCGGCTACACCGCACGGCGGCTGATCGCCTGGGGCGACCCGGTGACCGAGGACGCCCCGGGCTTCGACATCGCCGCCCAATCGGGCGCGGCCCAGGCACGACAGTTCGGCTACAACAACGACTTTCTCGCCTTCATGCCGTTGCCGCCCGGCTCCGCCGCCTCGGACCGCGGTCTGCTGGTCGCCAACCACGAATACGTCGTGCCGCGGCTGATGCGGCCCGACGCCGACGGCCCCGTCGACGAGGCCTGGATCGCGGTCGAGCAGGCGGCGCACGGGGTCTCGGTGGTCGAGATCGCGCGCGAGGACGGCGAGTGGTCGGTCGTGCGCGGGCCGATGAACCGGCGCCTGAACATGCTCGACACCGCCATGCGCGTCTCCGGCCCGGCCGCGGGCCATCCGCGCATGCGCACCGCCGCCGATCCCGCGGGCCTTACGGTCATCGGCACGCTCAACAACTGCGCCGGCGGGGTGACGCCGTGGGGCACCGTCCTGACCTGCGAGGAGAACTTCAACTTCTACTTTCGGGCGGAGGGCGATTTGGCCGAGGCCGAGGCGCGCGCCTATCGGCGCTACGGCATCGGCGCGCGCACGCTCTACCGCTGGCACACGGTCGACCCGCGCTTCGATGCCGCACGGGAGCCGCACGAGCCCAACCGCTTCGGCTGGGTGGTCGAGTTCGACCCCTACGACCCGGCCTCGGTGCCGGTGAAGCGCACCGCGCTCGGCCGCTTCAAGCACGAGGGCGCCACCGTCGCCCTGGTCCCGGACGGCCGCATCGCGGTCTACAGCGGCGACGACCAGCGCGGCGACTACGTCTACCGGTTCGTCACCGACGGCCGCTACGATCCCGGAAACCCGGCGGCCAACCGCGACCTGCTCGACCTCGGCACGCTCTCGGTCGCGCGCTTCAACGATGACGGCACGCTCGACTGGCTGCCGCTGGTCCACGGGCAGGGGCCGCTGACGGAAGAAAACGGCTTCCGCTCGCAGGCCGAGGTGGTGATCGAGGCGCGGATCGCCGCCGACTTGGTTGGCGCCACAGCCATGGACCGGCCCGAAGGGATCCAGCCCGTGCCCGACAGCGGCCGGGTCTACGTCTCGCTCACCGGCAACAGCGCCCGCGGTCGGCGCTGGCCGGTCGACGCCGCCAACCCACGCGCCGCGAACCATTCCGGCCACCTGCTCGAGCTGATCGCGCCCGCGGTCGATGGCGGCCACGACCACGCCGCCGAGCGCTTCCGTTGGGAGATCTTCATCCTCGCCGGCCGCCCGGGCGACCCGACGCTGCCCACGCGGTACCACCCGGGGACCTCGCCCAGCAGTTGGTTCGCGCGGCCGGACATCCTGGCCCTGGACCCCGCAGGCCGGCTGTGGATCGCGACCGACGGCGCCGAGGGCGCGGGCATCCCGGACGGGCTCTACGGCACCGACGTCACCGGTGCCGGACGCGCGCTGCCGCGCTTCTTCTTCGCCTGCCCCGTCGGTGCGGAATTGTGCGGCCCGGTGTTCACGCCCGACGGTACCACCCTGTTCGTCGCTGTCCAGCACCCGGGCGAAACCGACGGCTCGACCTTCGCCAATCCTTCGACGCGCTGGCCCGATTTCGACCCGTCGCTGCCGCCACGTCCGGCGGTGGTCGCCATCACCCGCGACGGCGGGGGTCCGATCGGGGGCTGAGACGGCATGCGGCGCGCACGGGCTCCGCGTGACCCTTGCGCGCCCACCCGCCATGGGTTAGCCCATCGCCCACCGCAACCGGGCGGGACGCCCCGATGGCCGCATTCGACATCGACGCCTTCTACGCCGCCGAGCTCGACGAGCACGCCGCGGTGCTGGCCGCCACGCGCGACGCCTGCGCCGAGGACTTCGCGCGCCTGGTCGAGGTCTGCACCGGCGCGTTGCGCGGCGGCAACAAGCTGCTGCTGTTCGGCAACGGCGGCTCGGCCGCCGACGCCCAGCACCTCGCGACCGAGCTCACCGTCCGCTACAAGACCGACCGCGCGCCGATCCCGGCCGTCGCGCTGACGACCGACACCTCCGCCTTGACCGCCATCGGCAACGATTTCGGCTTCGAGCATTTGTTCGCGCGTCAGGTCGAGGCGCTGGGGATCAGCGGCGACGTGGCCATCGGCATTTCCACCTCGGGCAGGTCGGAGAACGTACTCAACGGTCTCGCCGCGGCGCGCGAGCGCGGCATCATGGCCGCCGGGCTGGCCGGCGGCGACGGCGGGCGCATGCGCGGCCTGGCCGACCCGCTGGTGATCGTGCCCTCGCGCACGACCGCGCGCATCCAGGAGATGCATATCACCCTGGGCCAGATGCTCTGCGGCGCGCTCGAGCAGGCGCTGGGGCTGGCATGACCGGCGATCGCGCCGATCTGGCCGCGCGCGTGCCGGACCTCGGCGGCTCGCTGGTGCTGTGCGTCGGCGACGTCATGCTCGACCGCTTCGTCGAAGGCGAGGTCGACCGCATCTCGCCCGAGGCACCGGTGCCCGTGCTGCGCGTGACCCGGCGCTCGGCCATGCTCGGCGGCGCGGGCAACGTCGCCCGCAACGTCTCGGCGCTTGGGGCGCGGGCGATCCTGGTCGGCCTGGTCGGCGAGGATGAGACCGCGGACGAGTTGCGCGCGCTGTGCGACGCCGACCCGCTGGTCACCGCCGAACTGATCGCCGACCCCGGCCGGCCGACCACCATCAAGACCCGATTTCTGGCCGGCGCCCAACAGCTCCTGCGCGCCGACGAGGAGCGCGCGGTCGAGCCATCGGCCGATATGGAAGAAGCGCTGCTCGCCGCCGTGCGGCGGGGCATCGAGGCCGGCGCGCAGGTGGTCGTCCTTTCCGACTACGGCAAGGGTGCGCTCAGCCGGGCGGTGATCGAAGGCGCGATCGCCGCGGCCGGCGAGCTTCCCGTGGTGGTCGACCCCAAGGGCCGCGACTGCGACCGCTATCGGGGCGCCACACTGATCACTCCCAACCGCGCCGAACTGGCCGATGCCACCGGCATGCCCACCGTCAGCGACGGCGAGGTCGCGGCCGCCGCGGCGGCGCTGATCCGGGGCGCCGGCATCGGCAATGTCCTGGCCACGCGCGGCGCCGCCGGCATGCTGCTGCTCGCGGGTGAACCCGGCGCCGCCCCAGAGGTGATCCCGGCCGAGGCGCGCGAGGTGTTCGACGTCTCGGGCGCCGGCGACACGGTTGTCGCCACCGTGGCGGCGGCGATTCCGCTGGGCCTGCCGCTCGCCGACTGCGCGCGCCTCGCCAACGCCGCGGCCGGCCTCGCCGTCGCCAAGGCGGGCACGGCGAGCGTCACCGCTGAGGAGCTGTCGGGCGCGCTGCACCATGAGGAAGTGCGCGCGGCCGAGCACAAGCTGCTCTCGCGCGATGCGCTGGTCGAGCGCGTGGCGGCATGGCGCCGGCGCGGGCTCACGGTCGGCTTCACCAATGGCTGCTTCGACCTGCTCCACCCCGGGCACATCCACCTGATCCGTCAGGCGCGCGCTTCGTGCGACCGGCTGGTCGTCGCGCTCAACACCGACGCTTCGGTGCGCCGCCTCAAGGGCGAGGGCCGCCCGGTCCAGTCCGAGGCCGCGCGGGCGACCGTGCTCGGCTCGCTGGGCGACGTCGATGCCGTGGTACTGTTCGACGAGGACACGCCGCTGGCGCTGATCGAGGCCGTCCGGCCCGACGTGCTGGTCAAGGGTGCCGACTACAGCCGCGATCAGGTCATCGGCGCCGAGGTGGTGGAGCGGCACGGCGGCCGCGTCGTCCTGGCGGAGCTGCTCGACGGCCACAGCACCACCGGCACGATCGCGCGGCTCGAGCGGAGCGGCGCGTATTAGGGGGTTTCATACGGGAGCCGGAAGATCGCTTCCGATGGGTGTCCGACCGCCGCGACTGTGGCGGCGCGCCGGATGGCGCGGAGCCTGCGTGGCGTCTGAACGCAGCATTCCAACGGAATGCGTATCAAAGGGCGAGCCCCGGGTCCCACGCCCGGTGCAGGCGCATGCCGGCGGTGCGCGCGAAGCGCAGCAGCTGGGCGCGGCGGCGGGCGCTATTGACCGGCGTCTCGGGCGCCTCGCGCAGCACGGCGGCGCCGTAGCCGTCGGCCACGATCAGCCCGTGCTCGGCGGGCAGGATGCCGCGCGGAAAGTCCTCGGGCACGGCGAAGTAGAACCGGTCGGCGAAGGGCAGGTAGTCGCGCCACTTGGCGTCGGCGCGGAAATCGGCCTCCGACGACTTGATCTCGACCACGGTGAAGCGCGAGGCGCGGTCGAGCCCGACCACGTCGACCCGCCGGCCCTGGCCGACGCGGAACTCGGTCAGCGTCGCGCAGCCCAGCGCCGCGAGATGTCGGCACACCCCGCGCGCCACCGCCTCGGCGACCGCGCCGCCCACGATCGGCATCCCCTCCATGGCGGAGAGACTACATCGCGCACGGCGCGGATCAAAGCGGGAACATGAGGTTCACAGGCCCAGATACGCCTGCCTTACCCCGTCGTCGTCAAGCAGCTCATTCCCGGGCCCGTTCATGGCAACGCGGCCGTTCTCCAGCACATAGGCGTGGTCCGCCATCTTGAGCGAGGCGGCGACGTTCTGCTCGACCAGCACGATTGTCAGACCGTCGGCGGCGAGCCCGCGGATCACGGCAAACACCTCCTGCACCACCGCGGGCGCCAGGCCCAGCGAGGGCTCGTCGAACATGATCAGCCGCGGCTGGCCCATCAGGCAGCGGCCGATTGCCAGCATCTGCTGTTCGCCGCCCGAGAGCGTGCCGGCCATCTGGCGGCTGCGCTCATCGAGCCGCGGAAACGTCTGCAGCACCCGCTCGAGCGTACGCTCGGCCTCGGACCGGGCGCGCGGGATCACCGCGCCCATCTCCAGGTTCTCGCGCACTGTCAGGTTGGGAAAGATCTGGCGCCCCTCGGCGACCTGGCCGATGCCCAGGTTGCACACCTTGTGGCTCGGCCAGCCGGTGATGTCGGTGTCCTCGAAGCGGACCACACCCGCGGACGGCCGGACCATGCCGGCGATGGCGCGGATCAGCGAGGTCTTGCCCGCGCCATTGGCGCCGACGATGGCGACGATGGCGCCCTCGTCGACGGTCAGCGACACTCCGTCGAGCGCGGGCGCCTCGCCGTAGAAGACGTCCAGCCGCTCGACTTCGAGCATCAGACCGCCTCCTCGCCCAGATAGGACTCGATCACCTTCGGGTCGCGTACCACCGTCTTGGGCTCACCCGCGGCGATAAGCTCGCCGTGATGCAGGACCGCGACCGTGTGCGAGAGCGCCATCACGGCCCGCATCACGTGCTCGATCAGGAGGATGGTGACACCACGTTCGGTGTTGAGCTTGCGGAAGATCTCGACCATCCGGTCGGTCTCGGCGGGGCGCAGCCCGGCCATCACCTCGTCGAGCAGCAGCAGGCGCGGTCCGGTGGCCAGCGCCTTGGCCACCTCGAGCCGTTTGCGCTCGGGCAGGGTCAGGGATCCGGCCGGCACCTGGGCCTTCCCCGAGAGGTCCAGCAGGGCCAGCATCTCGGCCGCGCGCTCGCGCGCCTCGGGTACGGCACTGGTGGCGCGCAGGGCGCCCACGACAACGTTCTCGATCACCGTCAGATGAGCCAGGGGCCGCGCGATCTGGAAGGTCCGGGCGATGCCCGCATGGCACACCCGGTCGGCGCGCCAGCCGGTGATGTCGCGTCCTTCCATGGTCACCGTGCCGCCGTCGGGCCGGAGCGCGCCCGCGATCAGATTGAAGATCGTGGTCTTGCCGGCACCATTCGGCCCGATCAGCCCGAACACCGCACCTTCGGGCACGGCGAAGCCGACCTCACGCACCGCCTGCAGCCCTCGGAAGCTCTTGGACAGGTCCGTTACCTCAAGCATCGCGCCCGCCCTCCAGTCGCAGCAGCCGCTTGGCCCAAGGCCATAGCCCGTCGGGCCGGGCGATGATCACGGCCACCAGGAAGATGCCGTAGGCGAACTGCTTGAGGCCGTTGAGCCCGCTCAACTCGGCGAGATCGCTGAGCAACTCGCCGGCGATGCCCAGCACCACCGCGCCAATCAGCGGGCCGCCCAGCGTGCCCAGTCCACCTACGATCGGGCCTAGCAGAATCTCGATCGAACTGCCGATCGAGAACATGAGTTCGGGGTACAGCGTGTTGAAGTAGAACGCGTAGATTGTCCCCGCCGCAGCAGTCAGCGCGGCCGAGAGCATCACCGCGTACATCTTGTATCGGAACACCGGGATGCCCATCGCCGCCGCGGCCTCCTGGTCCTCGCGGATGGCGCGCCAGTAGTAGCCGATCCGGCTGCGCAACAGTGCCCAGCAAAGGGCGAGCGCCGCGGCGGTCATGCCCAGCAACACATAGTAGAACATCACCGGCGCGCCGCGCAGCATCCACAGGTCGTTCTCGTCGGTATATTCGACCTTGAGAAACAGCCCGCTCGACCCGCCGACCCAGCCGAAATGGTCGAACAGGACGCGCGTGAACTCGGCAAAGGCGATGGTCAGGAGCGCGAAGTAGATGCCACGGATGCCGAAGCGGAAGCCCAGGAAGCCGATGACAGCACCGGCGCCGGCGGCGACGGCCATGCCGACGAGCATGCCGATCCACGGCCCGATCCCGAAATGGGTGAACAACGCCGCAGCGGTGTATGCGCCTAGCCCGATGTAGAGCGCGTGGCCCAGCGACAGCTGGCCGGCGAACCCCATCATCACGTTCCACGCCTGGCCCAGATAGGCCAGGTAGACGATGGTGATCAGCACCGACAGGATCGCCGGCGAGACCACCTGCGGGAGGACCAGCAGCACCACGCCGGTCGCTGCCAACAGCCCGAGCGGCCAGCGCCCGGCGCTCCGGATCGCCGCCTTCACGTCGAAGCCCGCCCGAACAGGCCCTGGGGCCGGATCAGCAGCACCAGGATCAACAGGCCGAAGCTGAACATGCTCTTCGCTGACGGCACGAAGAAGAATCCGGCCATGACCTCCGCGACGCCGATCAGAATGCCGCCCAGCAGGGCGCCGCCCATGCTGCCCAGCCCGCCGACGATGACGATGATGAAGGCGATCAGGGTGAGTTCGGGACCGAGATACGGCTCGACGTCGAACATCAGCACCAGCAGGCAGCCCGCCGCACCGACGCAGCCGGTGCCGATGCCGAACGTGACGGCGTAGAGGCGCCGTACGTCAAGGCCGACGACCTGCGCGCCGGTGTGGTTGTCGGCGCAGGCACGGATCGCCTTGCCGGTGCGGCTATGGTTGAGAAAAAGGTAGAGTAGGGCGACCAGAACGAAAGCCGTACCCGCGGCGTAGAGCCGGACGTTGTCGATCAGGATCGGGCCGATCTCCACCGAGTCGTAGGCATAGGGTATCCGGTCCCCGACGCCCTGCGCGTCCGGCCCGAAGGCCATGAGCGCGCCGTTGGTCAAGATCAGCGCGATTCCGATCAGCATCAGGAACTGCTGGTAGTCGGGCCGCGTGATGAACCGGTCGACCAAGCTCCGCTCGAGGGCGTAGCCGGCGGCGAACATCAGCGCCGCGACTGGCACGATCGCAAGCAGCGGATCGATGCCCAGCCACAGGAACGCGAACAGCGCAGCATACATCGCGACCACGACCATTTCGCCGTGGGCGAAGTTCACCAGGCGCATGACGCCGAATATGATCGAAAGGCCGAGCGCCATCAGGCCGTAGACGGTGCCGGTCGCGGCGCCCTTGACGGCCAGCTCGGCGTAGAATTCGACGGGCATCCCCCTCCCCGGGATCAAATAGAACTCGGCCCCGCCCCTAAAAGGGAGCGGGACCGTAGCTACAAGCTGTCAGCCTCGGTCGTTCCAACCGGGCATCGGGAAGACGGGCTCGATCTTGGCCGCGTCGGCAGGCAGCACAACCTGGGGCCGTCCATCGCGGTTCTGGACCGCGACCGACTTGATGTTGACGTTCTGCCCCTTTTCGTCGAAAGCAATCGGGCCGCCGACCATGACGTGCTCCTCGATGTTGGTCTGCTGCAGGGCGGCGACCAAGTCATCGGGCGACGTGCTGCCGGCTCGCTTGTGGGCATCCGCGCAGATATGGATCGCCTCGAAGCTGAAGCCGACATTGAGCTCGAAGCTCTGGTCCGGATGGGCCGAGCGGAAGCGCTCGCCGAGCTCCTGGGTCATGCCCACAGTCGGGTCGAGCCAGGGCACGTTGGTCACGCAGTATTCGGCGTACTTGCCCAGGCTGTCGAAAAACTGCTTCTCGTACATGCCGGGGCTTCCCGGGGTCAGGATGCCCATCGGCTCGAAGCGCTGCTTGACCATCTCGCGGACCAAGAGGATCGCGTCGTTGAGACGGGTCACGACCATGGCGATGTCGGGATTGAGGGACTTGGTTTTTGCCACCTCGACCGACAAGTCCTTGGCCTTTGGGTCGTAGGCGATGTACTCGGCGATCTCGAACGGCACGCCGACCCTGGGCGCCAGCGCCTTGACGCCGTTGACCATCGCCGTGCCGAATGTGTCGTTGACGTGCAGCAGCGCGGCGGTTTTCGGCGTCGTACCCGTGGCTTCGAACAGCTGATTCATCAGCGATAACCCGCCCGAGACAACCATTGGCCCGGTCGGGAAATTGCGGAACACGTAGTTGTAGCCCTGCTCGGTGATCTTCGGGTCGGCCGCGATGTTGACCACGAAGGGGACGCCCTTCTGTTCGGCGACCTGGGCGACCGCGCCCGTGGTGCCCGAGTCGAAGGTACCCACCAGCATGTGGACGCCGTCGTTGATCAGCTCCTCGGCCCGGTTGCGACCGACCTGCGGGCTCGATTCGGTGTCGCCGTTCACCAGCTCGACCTGCATGCCCATGTCCGCGAGCATCGGCACGGCCAGATCGCAGCCGCGCTGACAGGCTTGGCCGATCTGGGCCAAGTGGCCGGAGCGTGGCAACAGCACTCCGATCCTGAGCGGCCCGGCGGCCGACAGGCGCCGCAACGGCCAGCCGGCGGACAGCAAGCCCGCAGCCGCCGCCGTGCCTGCAGTGAATGTACGTCGGGTAATGCCGCGGCGAAGCGGCGGTTTCGGATCAGTCGTCATGGTTACCCTCCCTATTCCGAGACGGTCCGCTTCGTGGCGAGCGGCGCGTCGCCCCAGGCTGACAGAAGAACGGTAACCAAAACTGTTCTCGTTATCAAGAGGCCGCAATGCGCGGCAGGCACTCCCCCGGATTGGCCTTGTGGAGCACGTCTTCGAGGCTCACCCCGGCGAGCACGCGCTCCAGCGCCCGGTCGGCATCGTCGTAGACGCTCTCGAGCACCAGGTCGATCGACAGGCCGGCCCGGCATTCGGACCGGTAGAGGCCGTGACGCCGCACAAAGGGGCTGCGCGCGTGGATCGCGTTGTAGATGTCGAGCAGGGTGACCGCCTCGGCCGACTGCGCCAAGCGGTAGCCGCCCTTCGAGCCGGTGCGCGAGATGACCAGCCCGGCCCGCGCCAGCTTGGCCAGCACGCGCCTGACGACCACAGGGTTCGCCTTGCAGTCCTCGCCAATGAAAGTGGCGCTGACGCTCTTGGGCGCCTTGTACGCCAGCGTCGCCATGCAATGCGTGGCCAACGCGAATGTCTGATCGACGGCCATGGCCACACCTTAGCGCGCCGAGGCGCGCTTGCCACCCCCTGCAAATCGGCGCCCTTGCGGACCTACTTGATCTCGACCAGCTCGACCTCGAAGGTCAGGTCCTGGCCCGCGAGCGGGTGGTTGGCGTCGAGCTTCACGGTCTCGTCGCCGACCTCGGCCACGGTCAGCAGCACCGGCTGCGATTTAGCCGCAGCAGATTCCGAACACTACCAAGTGCACCGGGCCGTCGCCCCCTCGCGGCGAAGCGGGGCCGGCCGGGCCCGAAACGGAAGGATTTCGCCGGCGCGAACAGCCCGAGCGGTGTTACTCGGCCGCGCTCGAGTTCGCGGCGAAGGCGTCGCGTTCCTCCTTGCTGAGGTTCTGCGAACCCTTGTAGCCCATCGCCTTCAGCCGCGGGCCGGCGGCGAGCGAATACTCCGGATCCTCCTCGATGCCCAGGCCGTGGACGAAGCGGTTCATGAAGGCGAACAGAGCTGCAATCGAGATCGCGAGATGCAGGTCGTCCTCGCTCCACCCGGCCTCGAATACCGCGTCCGCATCCTTCTGGATCATCTTATGCTGCTCGACGGTAAGCTTGCGGACGTATTTGAGGACCGGTTTCATCTTCTCCTCGACGCCGGCGGAATCGATGTCGTCCTTGAGCGCATCGACCAGTTTTTCGTCGAAGCCGAATTCGCGGGTCGCAGAGTTGTGCACATGGTAGCAGTATTCGCATTGGTTCAGGCGCGAAACGAACGAGCCGATCAGCTCGCGCTCACCGGCGGTGAAGTTGCTCGGGTAGTCGCGCAGCACCTGCTGGCAGACCTCGCCCCAAGGCTTGTAGATCTCGGGCCAGGTCATGAAGGCGTCGAACACTTTGGCGTCGTCGCCGAGCTTGGTCAGAAATGTCATGGCGTTGCTCCTTTCCCTTTGCTCTGTCGCCGGCGCCCCGCCAGCGGTCCTCGATCCTAGTTCGACTTCGAGCGGTTGCGGACCTCGAACACGCAGGCCATCGCCGAATCGGCGGCAACCGCTCCAGCCGCGATCATACGGCGGATGATGCCGCGGCGAAGTGGCGGTATCGGATCAGTCGTCATGGTTACCCTCCCTATTCCGAGACGGTCCGCTTCGTGGCGAGCGGCGCGTCGCCCCAGGCTGACAGAAGAACGGTAACCAAAACTGTTCTCGTTATCAAGAGGCCGCAATGCGCGGCAGGCACTCCCCCGGATTGGCCTTGTGGAGCACGTCTTCGAGGCTCACCCCGGCGAGCACGCGCTCCAGCGCCCGGTCGGCATCGTCGTAGACGCTCTCGAGCACCAGGTCGATCGACAGGCCGGCCCGGCATTCGGACCGGTAGAGGCCGTGACGCCGCACAAAGGGGCTGCGCGCGTGGATCGCGTTGTAGATGTCGAGCAGGGTGACCGCCTCGGCCGACTGCGCCAAGCGGTAGCCGCCCTTCGAGCCGGTGCGCGAGATGACCAGCCCGGCCCGCGCCAGCTTGGCCAGCACGCGCCTGACGACCACAGGGTTCGCCTTGCAGTCCTCGCCAATGAAAGTGGCGCTGACGCTCTTGGGCGCCTTGTACGCCAGCGTCGCCATGCAATGCGTGGCCAACGCGAATGTCTGATCGACGGCCATGGCCACACCTTAGCGCGCCGAGGCGCGCTTGCCACCCCCTGCAAATCGGCGCCCTTGCGGACCTACTTGATCTCGACCAGCTCGACCTCGAAGGTCAGGTCCTGGCCCGCGAGCGGGTGGTTGGCGTCGAGCTTCACGGTCTCGTCGCCGACCTCGGCCACGGTCAGCAGCACCGGCTGCTCGTTCGGGCCCACGGCCTGAAGCTGCATGCCCTCCTGGACCTCGATGTCGGGGGGCAGGCGGTCCTTCGGCACCTCATGCACCAATTCGTCGAGGCGCTGCCCGTAGGCCTGGTCGGCGGGGACCTCGAAGGTCTTGCTCTCGCCCTGGGACATGCCCTCGACGGCCTGCTCGAAGCCGTTGATGACCTGTCCCTCGCCGAGCTTGAACTCGAGCGGATCGCGACCCTCCGAGCTGTCGAAGGGGGTCCCATCGGGCAGCTTGCCCGTGTAATGGATGCTGACCGTGTCGCCGTTCTTCGCCTGAGTCATCGCAAACTCCTGTCGCCGGCAGGGTAAATAACAAAGCGCTCCGAGGCAGCAGGCCTGGGAGCGCCGCAACCTCTAGCCTAAGCCCGACCGGGGGCCGGATGCAAACTCTCGCGGCGCCGCCGCTTGCCACGGCAATGCCCGGCCAGTGCCCCATTGCTGCCACGATGCGTTACCATGACAATGGCGACCCGACGACCTAATTACAGGCATAAGGGGTGGTTATGGAGGCTCCGGACGTGGCGCAGGACGCCCCGATGACGACGGCCGAGCGGACGATCGCGCTGGTCGACGACGATCGCAACATCCTGACCTCGGTCGCCATGGCGCTGGAGGCCGAGGGCTTCCGCGTCCGCACCTATCAGGACGGCGCCGAGGCGTTGAAGGGCATCGGCGCGCGACCCGTCGATCTGGTCGTGCTCGACATCAAGATGCCGCGCATGGACGGCGTGGAGATGCTCCAGCGGCTGCGCCAGCACAGCCATGTGCCGGTCATCTTCCTGACCTCCAAGGACGACGAGATCGACGAGGTAGTCGGCCTCCGCATGGGCGCGGACGACTACATCACCAAGCCGTTCTCGCAGCGGCTCCTGATCGAGCGCATCCGCGCCCTGATGCGCCGCACCGAGGTCGGCAACGATCCCGGCGACAAGGACGCCCGCATCGTCGTGCGCGGCGACCTGGTGCTCGACCCGGCTAAGCATCTGTGTTCGTGGCGCGGCGAGCCGGTGCGGCTTACCGTGACCGAGTTCCTGATCCTCCAGTCGCTCGCCCAGCGGCCCGGGCACGTCAAGAGCCGCGACCAGCTCATGGATTCGGCCTACGGCGAGAACATCTACGTCGACGACCGGACCATCGACAGCCACATCAAGCGCCTGCGCAAGAAGCTCAAGGCGGTCGACCGGAGCTTCGACAAGATCGAGACCCTCTACGGCGTGGGCTACAAATACAGCGAGCAATAGATTGACCGGGCGGCTGCCGCGGCTTCAGCGGCTGCGCCACCGCGCGTCGGCGCCCAGGACCCGCAGTCGGGCCGGGCACCGGCGCGCGTTTTCGCCGCTCACCGCCCGGATCCTGGCGCTCAACATACTGGCGCTGGGCATCCTGGTGGGCGGGCTGTTGTATCTGGGCGACTACCGCCAGGGCCTGATCGAGGCCGAGCGTTCGGCCATGCTGACCCAAGGCCGGGTGTTCGCCGCCGCGCTGGGCGAGAGCACGGTTTACACGGCCAAGGGCGGCGGCCAGAAGCTGGACGCCGAACTCGCCCAGATGGTGGTCCGGCGCATGGTCGCGGCGACCCGCATGCGCGCGCGCCTGTTCGTGCCCGAAGGTTCGCTCGCGGTCGACAGCCGCAGGCTCAGCGCACCCGGCGGCATGATCGAGGTCGAGGAGCTGCCGCCGGTCTCGAGCGACGACGGCGTCGGCGGCATGGTCATCGACGTCTACGACTGGTTCGTCTCGCTGTTTCCCCAAGAGACCGGCCTTCCGCCCTACCGCGAGCCGATCGAACAGACCGCCGAGGACTATTCGGAGGTCGCCATGGCGCTCGCCGGCGAGACCTCGACCGCCGTGCGCCGCACCGAGGGGGGCGGTCTGATCATCTCGGTCGCGGTGCCGGTCCAGCGGCTCAGGCAGGTCGCCGGCGCCATCATGCTGACCAAGGACGCCTCAGAGATCGAGGCCTCGGTGCGCTCGGTGCGGCTCGACATCCTGACCATCTCGGGCGTCGTGCTCGCGGTCACGGTGCTCTTGTCCTTCTATCTCGCCGGCACCATTGCGCGGCCCGTACGGCGCCTGGCCGAGGCCGCCGAGCGGGTGCGCCGCGGCGCCGGGCGCCGGGTGCCGATCCCGGACTTCACCGCGCGCCGCGACGAGATCGGCGACCTCTCGGGCGCGCTGCGCGACATGACCGCCGAGCTGCTCGACCGGCTCGAGGCGATCGAGCGGTTCGCCGCCGACGTGGCGCACGAAATCAAGAACCCGCTGACCTCGCTCAAGAGCGCGGTCGAGACCGCGGCGCGGGTCGAGGACCCCGAGCAGCAGAAGAAGCTGCTCGCAATCATCCAGGAGGACGTCCATCGGCTCGACCGGCTGATCACCGACATCTCGCACGCCTCGCGCCTCGACGCCGAGATCGCCCGCGCCGAAACCGCGACGTTCGACGTAGCCGAACTCCTGCGCAACCTCGCCGACGGTCACAACCAGACCGCCAAGGACGGGGTCGCGACGGTCGACCTCCATCTGCCCGACGGCGCCACGCTTTCGGTGCACGGGGTCGCCGACCAGGTCGCGCAGGTGGTGCACAATTTGGTCGGCAACGCGGTCTCGTTCAGCCCGCCCGGCGCGCGCATCGCGATCGCCGCCGCACGCGACGAGGGCCATGTCGCGATCACGGTCGAGGACAAAGGCCCCGGCATCCCGGAGGCCAAGCTCACCGCCATCTTCGACCGCTTCTATACCGACCGGCCCGAGGGCCGGCAGTGGGGCACGCATTCGGGCCTCGGCCTGTCCATCTCCAAGCAGATCGTCGAGGCCCATGGCGGCACCATCGCCGCCGAGAACGTCACCGACAGCCGCGGCGAGATCGCCGGCGCCCGCTTCGTGATCCGGCTGCCCGCGGCGTAGGACGCCGGTGGCAAAGGTCCGGCATGGCGGGCATGGCGCGGATGCACCGTGCCATCCGAGAGACCACCCCTATCCCAGCGCCACCCACAGCAACCCCGGCAGCGTCACGAAGCTCAGCACCGTCGAGGTCACGATCGTCCCCGCCACCTCCTCGTGGCGGCGCTGGTTGAGGCTCGCGAACAAATAGTTGAACACCGCGACCGGCATGGCGCATTGGATGACGAGCACGCCGCGCGCCGTGCCCTCGAGGCCGAACGCCCAGGCGAGACCCAGCCCCACCGCCAGTCCCATGCCCAGGCGCAGCGCTCCCAGTGCGCCTGCGCGCGGCAGCGAGCGCACCTCGAGCCGCGCCAGCGACACGCCCAGCGACAGCAGCATCAGCGGGATCATCATGCCGCCCAACAGCTCCGTCGTTCGCGCGATCCACTCCGGCAGCTCGACGCCGCCGAGCATCAACGGCAGCGCCACGGCGACCGCGTAAAGGACCGGCGTGCGCGCGAGCCGGCCCAGTGACGTCGTGCCGGCCGAGATCAGCGCTCCCGCGGTGAACTGCAGCACCGCGTTGACCACGAACACACCCACCGCCAGCGACAGTCCCTCGGGTCCGAAGGCGAACAGGCACAGCGGCAGGCCCATGTTCCCCGTGTTGGCGAACATCAACGCCGGCAGGAAGCTGCGTCGCGGCAGCCCGGCCAGCGACAGCACCGCCGCGCCCACCGCCGCGAACACGCCGATCGCCAGCGCCGCGGCCAACGCCAGCAGGCCGAAGGCGGCGGGGTCCGGGTCGAGCCGCGTGAGCGCGTCGAACACCAGCGCCGGCGTGCCGATGTTGAACACCAGCCGCGTGACCATCGGGGTATCGAAAGGCGCTCCGAGCCGGCCCCAGGCGAAGCCGAGCCCGGCGGCAATCGCGACCGGCGCCATGATCGTCAGCAGTTCGGCGGGCATAGGCGGTCTTCCATCGGTGAGCCGGAATGGCGGCGGGGTCGCCAACGGCGGGCCGCGCGGCTATATCATGCTCCAGTGGCGCGCCACCACATTGCCGCCGTCGGCAGGCGCGCCCTGTCCCTCAAGCCGATTGACAGCCCCCCGGGACCGACACAGGCTCGCCCGATGACCGGCACCGCCGCCGACCAGACCGAGCTCGCCCACGCCACCACCGTGGCGCTTTCGGGCGTGGGGCTGGTGCTGCGCGGGCCGCCCGGCG
>CAZMTC010000025.1:0-27921 GCA_964569105.1 uncultured Alphaproteobacteria bacterium
ATAGCAGCATACTGTCGTTGGGCGGCCGGGCGGGGGAGTGGGCCGGTGCCGCCGCCCGGCGCGCATGCGCCACGCGATCCGCCAACGACAGACGCGAAGCGTCCTTGACGGACGTGCTGCGCCGCACATATAAACCGCGTTCGTTTTCCGTATAGACAGGTTCGAGGACCATGGCGAACCACAAGTCCGCCAAGACGCGCATTCGCCGCACCGCGCGGCGCACCGTGATCAACGGCAATCGCGTGAGCCGGATTCGCACCTTCATCCGCAAGGTCGAGCGCGCTGTTGCGGCCGGCAACAAGGACGACGCCGTCGCGGCGCTCAAGGCGGCGGAGCCGGAGATCATGCGCGGAGTGACCAATGGCGTGCTGCACAAGAACACGGCGGCGCGCAAGGTCTCGCGGCTGAGCGCGCGCGTGAAGGCGCTGTCCTAGCGCATTTTTGTCTCTGACGGTATCGGCGCCGGCCCGCGCCCCCACCCGGCCGCCCATGCAGCATACTGTCGTTGGGCGGCCGGGTGGGGGCGCGGGCCGGTGCCGTCTGAACAGAAAATGCTCCAGCCGCCCACCGCGGCTGGGCCCGCACGAGGGTCGGGGCGTCCCGGTTTGTCGGGGCGCCCTTTTCGCGCGCCCATAGCCGGGGGACTCAGAGGATCCGAAGCACGTTCTCGGGGGGGCGCCCCAGCGCCGCCTTGCCGTCCTCGGTGACCACGATCGGCCGCTCGATCAGGATCGGGTTGTCGACCATCGCCTGGATCAGCTGGTCGTCGCTGAGCGACGGATCGTCGAGCTTCAGCTTCTTGTAGAGCGCTTCCTTCTGCCGCATCAGCTCGCGCGGCTTCATCCCCAGCTTGTTGAGCAACTCCTTGAGATCGGCCGCGTGGGGCGGCGTCTTGAGGTACTCGATCACATGGGTGTTGATGCCTTTCTCCTCGATGAGCTGAAGCGTCTGGCGCGACTTGGTGCATCGCGGGTTGTGATAGATCGTGACGGACATGTCCTCCCGGTCCCTTTCTGCGACGGAACTGCTAACCTATAACGCACATGGCGGGCGGTGCACATGGGGCTCCGCCCGTCGGCACGTCGGCCGCGCCGCGCATCCAGGAGGGGCAATGTCGCTCGACCGTCTATCGCGCGCAGTGCGCGCCTTGGTGCTCGCCGTCGCTCTGGCGCTCGCGGCCGGGCAGGCATCGGCGCAGACCGGGACGCCGCCGCCCCAGGAGCCGGCGCCGGCTGGCGAGGAGGCGGCCAAGGAAGCCGATCCCGAAGCGTTGCGGACCCTGCTCGACACGCTCGAGGACGACGCCGCGCGCGAAACGTTCATACGGAATCTGCGCGCCCTGCTCGAGGCGCAGGAGGCGGTCGAGCCTCCGGCGGAAGAGCCGGGCGTCGGCGCCGGCGCGCTGTCCGCCTTGTCGGAGCAGCTCGACCGGCTCTCCGAGGGTCTGGTCGAGGCTGCCGCCATCGTGGTCGACATGCCGCAGTGGCTCGGCGACGTCCGCGCGGCGCTCGTGGACCCGGCGCGGCGCGACTACTGGATCGCGGTGCTTTGGCACGTCGGCGCGGTGATCGGCGCCGGCCTGCTGGCCGAGTGGCTGGCGCGGCTGATCCTGCGGCGGCCGCACCGCGCGATCGAGGACAAGGGGGGCGAAAGCTTGCTGGTGCGGCTGCTGCTGCTCGGCGCGCGCACGCTGCTCGACATCGTCCCCATCGCGGCCTTCGCCGCAGTCGCCTACGCCGTCCTGCCGTTGATGGAGCCCGACCGGACCGTCCGGCTGGTGATCGTGACCCTGATCTACGCCAACGTGGCGGCGCGGGCGATCATGGCTGTATTCCGCATGCTGCTCACGCCCCACGCGACGGCATTGCGGCTGTTCGCCATCCCGGACGAAAGCGCGGCCTACCTCTACGTGTGGGCGTGGCGCGCGACCAGCGTGTCGGTCTACGGCTACTTCGCCGCCGAGGCGGCGCTGCTGCTGGGCCTCGATCCGGCGGCGCATACGGTCCTGATCGACACGCTGGGCCTGTTCGTCACCCTGCTGGTCGTCGTGTTCATCCTGCAGGTGCGCCGGCCGGTGGGCGCGTGGATCCGGGGCGCGGGCGGCAACGGGCTGGGCCTGTCCACGCTGCGTGCGCGGCTGGGCGACATCTGGCACGTGCTGGCGGTGGTTTACGCGATCGCGGTGTTCGTGGTCTGGGTGATCGAACTCGAGGGCGGCTTCGCCTATCTCATGCGCGCCACGCTGCTGACCCTGGTGACCCTCGCGGTCGCCACGCTGGCGATGCGCGCCGTCCGGCGCGGGGCCGCACGCCTTTTCAAAGTCAGCCGCGAGCTGGCCGAGCGCTTTCCCGGGCTCCAGGAGCGGGCCAACCGGTACCTGCCACTGCTCCAGCGCGCCACCGGCATCGTGATCGGCGTCTTCGCCGTGCTGGCGCTGCTGCAGATCTGGGGCATCGGCATCGTATCCTGGTTCGCCACGGATTCCGGGCGCGGCGCGCTGGGCAGCCTGGTCACCATCGTCGCCGTCCTGATCGGCTCGCTGGTGCTGTGGGAGCTGATGTCGTCCGCGATCGAGCGCTACCTCACCCGCGTCGAGGCCGCCGATGGCGGCGGCCAGCGCCTCCACACGCTGCTGCCGCTGGCGCGCAAGGCGGTCCTGATCGCCATGGTGGTGTTCGTCGCGCTGATCGTGCTCTCGGAGCTCGGTATCGACATCGCGCCGCTGCTCGCCGGCGCCGGCGTGGTCGGCCTGGCTATCGGCTTCGGCGCGCAGACCCTGGTCAAGGACATCATCACCGGCCTGTTCATCCTGGTGCAGGACACCATTGCGGTGGGCGACGTGGTCACGGTCGCCGGTCATACCGGCGTGGTCGAGTCGCTGTCGATCCGATCGCTGACCCTGCGCGACCTTTCGGGCACGGCGCAGACGATCCCGTTCTCCGAGGTTACCACCGTCCAGAACATGTCCAAGGGCTACTCCTACGCCCTGATCGACGCCGGGGTCGCCTACCGAGAGGACACCGACGAGGTCGCCGCCGAGATGATAGCGGTCGCAGAGGAGCTGGCGCAGGACGAGACCTTCGCTCCCAACATCATCGGTCCGCCGGAGATGATGGGCGTCAACGAGCTGGGCGACTCGGCGGTCGTGGTGAGGCTGCGCATGATGGTGCGGCCGGGCACGCAGTGGGGCATCCGGCGCGAGTTCTACCGGCGGATGAAGAAGCGTTTCGACGAGAAGGGCATCGAGATCCCGTATCCGCACATGACGCTCTACATGGGCGCGGACAAGGCGGGCGAGGCGCCACCGGTCAACGTGCGCCAGGTGCGCGACCGGGCCGCCGCGACGGAACAGCCGAAGGAACGCTCGGCGGCCTCGGAAGCCGACCCCGACCTGCCGCCCAGCGACGGGGAAGGCGAATAGGACGGTGGCGGCGCTGCCCGGCACGCGCCGGCCCGGCGGCTCACGCCGTCCCGTCGCCCGCCACCTGCGCCTCGAGGGCGTCCGGGCTCTCGGCGTCGACCACGGCGCGCACCGAATCAAGTGAAAATCCCTGGCGCGCGAGCGCCGCCATGTCGCGCTCGCGGTGCTCGGCGCGGTCCTGGGCGCGGTAGGGACCGCGCCGGCGGCGGCGGGCGTAAGCGGCGGCCGCGGCCAGGTCCGGATCCGGCGCCTCGTCCTCGAGCGCCGCGAGCGCGGCCGCGATGTCGTCCTCGCCCACGCCCTTGGCGGCGAGCTGGTGGCGGATCAACCTGCGCGAGGCGCCGCGCCGGAACAGGGCCAGCGCCCGCCCCTCGGCATAGACCCGGTCGTCGACCAGTCCGGCACGCTGTAGCCGGGCGACGATGCCGTCGACCCACTCGGCGCCTGCCTCGCGATCGGTGCCGTGGACCCGGGCCGAGCGCTCGACCCGGCGCATCAGCACCCGGCGCAGATTGTCGGCCGAGCTGGCGAAGCGTTCCAGATAGGACAGCGCTGCCTTCTCGAGGCGCTCGGGCGTCGCCTTGCGGGGCACGCGCCGCCGCCGCTCGCGCTGCCTGCCCTTCGCCCCGCCACTGCCGCCGATGCCCATGGCGCAACCATGCCATGAGGCAGGTGGGCCTTCCAGGCAACTTGCGCGGCATCGGCTCGGGGCCTACCTATGCCCGTCCGACCCGCAGCGACACCCGCCGGAGCGTTCGATGGATCTCAGCCATGCCCCGCAACCGCGCGCCTTGGGCGCCGTCAACTGGCGCGGCGTGTGGACGCTCTACGCCAAGGAGGTGCGCCGCTTCCTCAAGGTGATCGGCCAGACGCTGGTGGCGCCCATGGTCACCACACTCCTGTTTCTGGCCATTTTCAGCTTGGCCATCGGCCAGAGGTTCAAGATCGTCGAGGGGGTCGACTTCGACCAGTTCCTGGTGCCCGGCCTGGCGATGATGGCCATCATCCAGAACTCCTTCGCCAACACCTCGTCGTCGATCCTGATCTCCAAGGTCCAGGGCAACATCGTCGACGTTCTGATGCCGCCCCTGACCTCGACCGAACTGACCTTTTGCTTCGTCATGTCCAGCCTGACGCGCGGGATCATGGTGGGCGTCGCGACCGTGGCGGCGATGTCGGTGTTCGTGGCCGTGCCGGTGCACGACTGGGCGGCCATCCTGTTCTTCGGCGTCGGCGCGGCGATGATGCTGTCGCTGCTGGGCCTGATGGGCGGCATCTGGGCCGACAAGTTCGACCACATCGCGGCGATCACCAACTTCGTCATCATGCCGCTGTCCTTCCTGTCGGGCACCTTCTACTCGATCTCGCGCCTGCCCGAGGACTGGCAGTTCATCGCCCATTTCAATCCGTTCTTCTACATGATCGACGGGTTCCGCTACGGCTTCATCGGCCACGCCGACAGCGAGATATGGATCGGGGTCGCGGTGGTGGCGCTGTTCAACGCCGTCCTGTGGGCCGCCGCCTACTGGATGTTCCGTACGGGGTACAAGCTCAAGGCCTGAACGGATTCGTGACCTTGCGGGACCGGCTCGCTCCCGCCTTCGCCCCGCGTTGACACTCACCCTGCGCGTGCCGATACTCCGCGCCTTCTGCGGCGCACAATCAATCGATATCGGGCGGCAGCGTGAACCCCGGAGGGTCGCTCGCCGCCATCGGAGAGGGGAGCGGCACCCGTGATTCCCGCACTGATGCCCAACTACAACCGGGTCGACCTCGCCTTCGAGCGGGGCGAGGGCGCGTATCTCTACACGACCGACGGTCGCCGCTTTCTCGACTTCGCTTCGGGCATCGCGGTCACGGCGCTGGGTCACGCGCATCCGCACCTGGTCGCCACCGTACAGGAGCAGGCGGCCAAGCTGTGGCACACCTCCAACGTGTTCCGCATCCCGCTGCAGGAGAAGCTGGCCGAGCGGCTGGTGGGCGCGACTTTCGCCGACACCGCCTTCTTCTGCAATTCGGGCGCCGAGGCGGTGGAATGCGGCATCAAGATGATCCGCAAGCACTTCGCCGCCATCGGCACGCCCGAGAAACACCGCATCGTCTGCGCGTCGGGCGCGTTCCACGGCCGCACGCTGACCACCATCTTCGCCGCCGGGCAGGACAAGCTGGTCGACGGCTTTGCGCCCGAGGTGCCGGGCTTCGACCATGTCGCCTTCAACAACCTCAACGAGCTGCGCAACGCGGTGGGCGAGCACACCGCCGGCATCCTGGTCGAGCCGATCCAGGGCGAGGGCGGCATCCGCGCCGCCGACCCCGACTATCTGCGCGGGCTGCGCCGGGTGGCCGACGAGTATGGCCTGCTGCTGATGTACGACGAGGTGCAGTCGGGCATGGGCCGCACCGGCCGGCTTTTCGCGCATGAATGGGCCGAGGACGCCAAGCCCGACATCATGGCGGTCGCCAAGGGCCTCGGCGGCGGCTTTCCCGTGGGCGCGTGCCTGGCCACCGAGCGCGCGGCCCAGGCCATGGGCCCGGGCAGCCACGGCTCCACCTTCGGCGGCAACCCCCTGGCCATGGCGGCGGCCAACGCGGTGCTCGACGTCATGCTCGAGCCCGGCTTCATGGACCATGTCGACGCCATAGCCACGCTGCTGCGCCAGCGGCTCGACGCGCTGACCGGCGACCACCCCGAGGTGTTCGCCGAGGCGCGCGGCCGGGGCCTGCTCGCCGGCATCGAGTGCGCGGCCGGCGTGGCCAACACCGATTTCCTCGCCCGCATGCGCGAGCAGGGCCTGCTCGGTGTCGGCGCGGGCGAGAACGTGGTGCGGCTGCTGCCGCCGCTGATCGTCGAGGAAAGCCACATCGACGAGGCGGCGGACATGCTCGACCGCGCCGCAGCCGCCGTGGAGCAGGGCTGATGGCGGGCAACGGCGCGGTCCGGCACTTCCTCGACCTCGACAAGCTCGAGACGCCGGTGCTGCGCGAGATCCTCGGCCTCGGCTCGGCCTTCAAGGCCAAGGGCGGCCACGATCCCGCGCGCCCGCTGGCCGGCAAGTCGCTGGCCATGATTTTCGAGAAGCCCTCGACCCGCACGCGCGTCTCGTTCGAGATGGCGATGAAGCATCTGGGCGGCGAGGCCGTGGTGCTCGAGCGCGAGTCGAGCCAGCTCGGTCGCGGCGAAACCGTGGCCGACACCGCCCGCGTGCTGTCGCGCTATGTCGACGCGATCATGTTGCGCACCACCAGGGAGTCGAAGCTTTACGAGCTCGCGAAGCACGCCACCGTGCCGGTGATCAACGGCCTGACCGACCGCACCCATCCGTGCCAGATCATGGCCGACGTGATGACCTTCGAGGAGCATCGCGGCCCGATCGCCGGCAAGGTGATCGCCTGGTCGGGCGACGGCAACAACATGGCGACCTCGTGGATCCAGGCGGCGCTGCGCTTCGACTTCGAGCTGCGCCTGGCCTGCCCGAAGGAGCTGCCGCCCCCGCCCTCGGCGGTCGACTGGGCGCGGGACAAGGGTGCGCGCATCACTGTCACCAGCGACGTGGAGGAAGCCGCCTCGGGCGCCGACTGCGTGGTTACCGACGTGTGGAAGTCGATGAGCGACGATCGCGAGATCGAGAACCTTCACAATCTGCTCGCGCCGTATCAGGTCAACGACAAGGTGATGGCCTACGCGAAGCCCGACGCGATCTTCATGCACTGCCTGCCGGCGCACCGCGGCGAGGAGGTCACCGACTCCGTCATCGACGGGCCGCGTTCGGTGGTCTGGGACGAGGCGGAAAACCGTCTCCACGCCCAGAAAGGCATCCTCGGCTGGTGTCTGGGCTGATACACTGGCAGGACCGATGCCGGAGGGAGACCCACGGGGCCAAGGTGGCCCGACCGACGACCTGATCCAGCCGTTCCGAATCGGCCGGTTCGGACTGCGCGGCCGGGTCGTGCGTCTGGGCGCGGTCGCCGACACCATCCTCTCGCGCCACGATTACCCCGCGCCCATCGCCGAGCTCCTCGGAGAGAGCCTCGCGCTCACCGCGGCGCTGGCCGGCGCGTTGAAATATGACGGCGTGTTCACGCTGCAGACCAAGGGCGACGGGCCGGTGCCGCTGCTGGTCACCGACGCCACCTCCGACGGCGCGCTGCGCGGCTATGCTCAGATCGCGCACGGGCACGCGGACGAGTTGCCGCCCGAGCCGCCCGAGAATCCGGTGCCGCATCTGCTGGGCAGCGGCCACCTGGCCTTCACCGTCGACCAGGGGCCGCACACCGACCGCTACCAGGGCGTGGTCGCGCTCGAGGGCGGCACCTTGTCCGAATGCGCGCACCACTATTCCCAGCAGTCGGAGCAGCTCGAGACCGGCATCGTGCTCGCCGCGGGGCGTGTCGGCGGCAACGGCTCGGACCCGCGCTGGCGCGCCGCGGCGCTGATGATCCAGTACCTGCCCGAGGAGGGCGGCCACGACGCCGACGCGGTCGAGGACGGTTGGCGCAGCGCCATGGCGCTGATGTCCACGGTCCGGCGCGACGAGCTGCTCGACCCCGCGATCACGCCGCGCGAGTTGCTCTACAAGCTGTTCCACGAGGAAGGCGTGCGCGCCTACCGGGTCAAGCCGCTCGACGCCCGCTGCCGCTGCTCGCGCGAGCGGATCGAGCGCGTGCTGGCGGCGATGCCGGACGAGGACATCGAGGACATGAAGATCGACGGCGAAATCGTGGTCACCTGCCAGTTCTGCTCGACCGAGCACCGCTTCGACGATGCGGCGCTGAGCGAAATATTCCGGAAGCGCGCCCAATGAGCGGCACGGCGGCCGAGGCGCCGGTCCTCGCCGCGCCATGCCGAATGGCTGCCGCTGTGGTCGCTGCCCGAGGCGCAGCGCAAGAACCTGATGGCGACCTGACACGAAAAGGCGCTCGACAAGGCCTCCCTGTCGCCGGGCGAGACTCGACGCGCTCGGTCGCGCTATTGTTGCCCCGGATTATCGCGCGCAGGTAGAGGCCGGGAGCCGAACAACCGGTCCGAAGCGCGGGGAGAGTGGGGAGGCACCATGTCCGAGCACTTGCAACCGCGATCTGCGGGACGGCAGCCGGTCGCGCCGCCGCGCTTCGATAAGCCGCTGCCGTTGCATCGGCTTATGAAGGTACGGCGCCAAAACCTGATCGCCGCCTGGACCGATGACGCCTTCGAGGCCGACTTCATCCCGCGCAAGCTGCTGTTCCGGCGTCTGTTCGTCGTCAACGACCCGGACGGTGTCAAGCGGATCCTGGTCGACAACGCGGCCAACTACGGCAAGGCGGGCATCGCGAACAAGCTGCTCGAGCCCGGGCTCGGCAAGGGCCTTCTGACCAGCGACGGCACGTTCTGGCGGCGTCAGCGCCGGATCGCCGCGCCGTCGTTCCACCCGCGCCGCATCCAGGAGTTCGGCGACGTCATGGCCCATGCGGCGCAGGAGCTCGTCGACCGGTGGGAAGGCCATGTCGGCGAGGTCATCGACGTCGCGGACGAGATGCTGCAGCGGACCATCCTGGTCATCGCCCGCACCATGTTCTCGAGCGACCTGAGCGACGAGGTGCGGGAGATCAGCGCCGCGGTCACGACCTATTTCGAGACCATCGGGCGCGTACACTGGGTCGATATGCTCGGCTTCCCGTCCTGGACGCCCCGGCCGGGCACGCGCGAGGGCCTCGCGGCGGTGGCGCGGCTCGACCGGTCGATATACGGGCTGATCGAGCGCCGCCGTGCCGGCGGCGAGAACCGCGAGGATTTGCTCTCGCTGCTGATGGACGCGGTCGACGAGGAGACGGGCGAGCGCATGGATGCGCGCCAGCTGCGCGACGAGGTCGCCACCATGCTGGTCGCCGGCCACGAGACCACCGCCAATGCCCTGTCCTGGACGTGGTACTTGCTGTCCGAGTTCCCCGAGGTGGAAGCGCGGCTGCACGAGGAGCTCGACCACGAGCTCGGCGGCCGCCAGCCGATGCCCGTCGACCTCGGGCGGCTGCCCTACCTGCGCATGGTGCTCAGCGAAGCCCTGCGCCTCTATCCCCCGGGCCATACCATCGAGCGCGACGCCCACGGCGAGGACGAGATTTGTGGGCACCGGATTCCCGCGGGCTCGACGATCATGATCTCGCCCTGGCTGCTGCACCGGCACAGAAAGCTCTGGGAGCGCCCCGACGACTTCGACCCGGAGCATTTCGCGCCCGAGCGGGCCGCCAATCGCCACCGCTACGCCTACCTGCCCTTCGGCGGCGGCCCGCGGGTCTGCATCGGGGCCAGCTTCGCGATGGCGGAAGCCAGCCTGATCGTGGCCACGGTGGCCCAGCGATACCGTCTGCGGCTGGCGGACCCCGACGCGGTCGAACCTGTCGGCTTTGTGACCCTGCGGCCAAAGAACGGCCTGCCGATGATGCTGGAGCGGCGGTAGTCGCGCACGGGCCGCTTTCGACGCGATGCCGTTGGATATCGATGGCGCCGCGCCGTTCTATCCCGGCTCGGACGAGAGCGCCGCGATTTCGGCGTCCGAATACCCAGCCTCGCGCAGCACCGCGACGGTATCACTGCCCAGGCGGGGCGCCGGGGCGACCGGGCCGCGCGGCGCGGCGCCGAAGTCGGCTGTCGGACCGGCCGCGAGGATGCGGCCGATGCCCGGCTGGTCGATGGTCTTGAACAGCGGGTTGTCGCTCGACACTCGCGGGTCCTCGGCCACCGCCTGACCGAAGGTCTGGTAGGGCCCCCAGCAGGCGCCGGCGGTGTCGAGCGCGGCGCGCGCCTCGGCCAGCGTCCGCCCGGCGAACCACGGCGCCAGCCGCGTCTCGATCTCCTTGCGCAGGCGGAAGCGGTCGGCCTCGTCGTCCAGGTCGGCGCCGTGCTCGGCGGCGAGCGCGGCCATGGCGCCAGCCGTGCCGGTCGCCTCGACCAGCGCACGCCAATGGCGCGGCGTCACGGCGGTGACCATGACCCAGCAGCCGTCCGATGTCGGCAGGTCGCAGCCGAAGGTACCGAAGATGTGGTTGCCCAGGCGTGGGCGTTCGGGCCGGCCGGTTTCGGCCTCGGCGGTGATGCCGAGGTGACTGAGCGCGGCGAAGGCCACGTCCGACAGCGCGATCTGTGCCTTCTGTCCCTCGCCGGTGCGCTCCCGGTGACGCAAGGCGGCCAGGACCGTGTTGGCGGCGGTCAGGCCGGCGACCACGTCCCACACCGGCATGGCGTGGTTGATGGGACCGTCATATCCTTCAGGTCCCGTAACGAAGGGGAAGCCGGTGGCGGCGTTGACCGTGTAGTCGACCGCCACCGTGCCGTCCCGGTTGCCGACGATCGAGACCATGATCAGGTCGTCGCGCCGCCCGCGCAGCCCTTCGTAGTCGAGCCAGCCGCGCGCGGGCAGGTTGGTGACGACGATCCCCGCGCCGTCGCCCGGCGCGGTCATCAGCCGGTGGGCGGCGGCGCGCCCGGCCTCGGAACGCACGTCGAGGGTTACCGAGCGCTTGCCCTTGTTGAGCCCGGCCCAGTAGAGGCTGGTGCCGTCCTCGGTCAGCGGCCAGCGCGCGGCGTCGAGCCCGCCCCCCGGCGGGTCGATCCGGATCACCTCGGCCCCCATCTGCGCAAGCGTCAGCCCGGCCAGCGGCGCGGCGACGAAGGCCGAGACCTCGACGACCCGCACGCCTCTCAGGATGTCGGTCATCGCGCGCTCCTCATTCTCCTTGTGGCGTTCGCCTGGCCGGCGCGGTTTCCGTCAAAGACAACGCCGTCAGGCGCGCAGCGCGTCGATCAGCCTGCGCAGCAGCGCCTCGCACGCGTCGAGCTGCTCGACCGCGACGAACTCGTCGGGCTGGTGCGCCTGGGCGATGTCGCCCGGGCCGATCAGGACCGCGGGGATGCCTGCCTCCTGGTACTGCCCGGCCTCGGCGGCGAAGGAGACGGTCTCGGTCCGGTTCGCGCCGGTGAGCATGCGCGCGAGCGCCAGCGCTGGCGAGCTGTCGTCGGGCGTCAGCGGCGGCACGCCGGCCAGACGCTCGGTCTCGACCCGGGCGTCGGGATGGATCGCGCGCATGCGCGGCAGCAGCTCGTCGTCGACGAAGCCCTGCACCCGAGCCTCGATCGCCGCGTGGTCGGCGCCCGGCACCGGGCGGAACTCCCAGTCCAACGTGCAGTCGCGCGCGATGATGTTGAGCGCCGTGCCGCCCTCGATGCGGCCGACATTGATGCTGGTGTAGGGCGGGTCGAAGGCCGGGTCCAACGGCCCGTCCGTGGCGAGCTCGCGCGCCAGCCGGGCGAGGAACGCGACCAGCTCGCCCGCCGCCATCACGGCGCTGACGCCGCGGTGGGTCGCGCTCGAATGCGCCTCCAGCCCGCGCAGCCGGGTGCGAAAGCCGTAGACGCCCTTGTGCGCGTCGGCGATGCGCATCGAGGTCGGCTCGCCGACCAGCACGAGGCGTGGCTTGGGCAGCGCCCGCCCCAGCTCGGCGATCATGCGCGGCGCCCCCTGGCAGCCGATTTCCTCGTCGTAGGAGAACGCGAGGTGGATCGGCTCCTCGAGCCGAGCCTTGGTCATCTCGGGCACCAGCGCCAGGGCGGTGGCGATGAAGCCCTTCATGTCGCAGGTGCCGCGGCCGTAGATGCGGCCGTCGCGGCGCTCGGCCTTGAACGGGTCGGACGACCAGTCCTGGCCGTCGACCGGGACCACGTCGGTATGGCCCGACAGCGCCACGCCCCCTTCGCCCTCGCTGCCGCCTTGTCCCGCGATGGAGGCGAACAGGTTCGCCTTGGTGCCGTCGTCGTTCTCGACCAGCCGCGAGGCGACACCGTGCATCTCCAGATAGGCGCGCATCCAGTCGATCAACGCCATGTTCGAGTTGCGCGAGGTGGTGTCGAAGCCGACCAGGCGCTCGAGGAACTCGACCGGGGTCGCGGGGGCGGCGGACATCTTCTCAGCCTCTCCAGAAGGACGGGACGAACAGCACCAGCACCGTGAACAACTCGAGCCGCCCGAGCAACATCCCGGCGGCCAGCACCCATTTGGCGGCCTCGGGGATCGACTTGAAGGTGGTCGACGGGCCGATGGTCTCGCCCAGCCCGGGTCCCACATTGGCGATGGCGGTGGCGGCGCCCGACACGCTGGTGATGAAATCGAGCCCGAGCAGGCCCAGGATCAGCGCCAGCACCGCGAAGGCGACAATGAACAGGAAGAAGAACCCCATCACCGAGGCGGTGACATGCTCGGACACCGGCCGGTGGTTGAAGTAGGGCAGGAACACCCCGTGCGGCTGGATCAGCCGAGCCATCTGAATGCGTGTGGTCTCGTACAGGATCTGGAAGCGGAACACCTTGATGCCGCACGAGGTTGAGCCGGCGCAGCCGCCGATGAACATGAACAGGGAGAACGCCGCCACGGCGAAGCCGCCCCACTCGTCGAAGGGAGCGGTGGCGTAGCCGGTGCCGGTAATGACCGACACCGTGTTGAACATCGCCTCGCGCAACGCGACCGCCGGGATCGAGCCCGTGGTCTGGATGTGCCAGACCGTCATCGCGGCGACGCCGCAGGCGACGATCGACAGGAACCATTGCACCTGCGAATCGCGCAAAAGTTCGCGCGGTCGTCCCCGGACCGCCTGGACGTAAAGCGCGAAGGGCAGCGCGCCCGACAGCATGAACAGGATCGCGATCCATTCGATGGCCGGCGTGCCGAAATGGCCCAGCGACAGATCGTGGGTCGAGAAGCCGCCGGTGGCGACCGTGGTCATGGAATGCGCCACCGCGTCGAATGCGTTCATGCCGGCGAGACCGTAGAGCGACGCGCACAGCGCGGTCAGGCTGACATAGATGAAGGCGATGTAGGACGCGATCTGCGTCACCCGCGGCAGCACCTTCTCCGAGGTGTCCGAGGACTCCATGTGAAAGAGCTGCATGCCGCCGACCTGCAGCACCGGCAGGATCCCGATGGCGACCACGATGATGCCGATACCGCCCATCCACTGCAGCAACGCGCGCCACAGGAGGATCCCCGGCGGCGCCTCGTCGAGGTTCTCGATCACGGTCGAGCCGGTGGTGGTGATGCCCGACATGGACTCGAAGAACGCGTCGGCGACGGTGAGGGGCAGGTCGGCAAGCGCGAAGGGCAACGCACCGAAGGCGGCGATCGAGAGCCAGCTCAACGCGGTGAACACGAAGGCCTGACGCACGTTGAGCCTTATCGTCTCGGCGCGGCTGGTCAGGATCAGCGCGCCGCCGACGAACCCGGTGATCAGGGCGGACACGACGAAGGCCTGCCAGTCCGGGTTGCCGACCAGCGCGTCGGCGGCCGCAGGGACGCACATCACCCCGGCCAGCGTCGCGAGCAGGATGCCGCAGATGAACAGGACCGGCCGGAGATCGAACACGTCGGGCGCGGGGCCGGTCGGCCGCTCAGGACATGGTGTTGAGCTGGACCCTGGCCGGATCGCCGATCATGGCCAGGAACTCCCGCCGGGTCGACGGGTTGGTGCGGAACTCGCCCAGCATCTGCGAGGTCGCCATGGTCACCCCCGGCTTGTGCACGCCGCGCGTCGTCATGCACTGGTGCGACGCCTCCACGACGACCGCCACGCCGCGCGGCTCCAGCACGTCCTGGATCGCGTTGGCGATCTGCGCGGTCATGCGCTCCTGGATCTGCAGGCGTTTGGAGAAGGCCTCGACCAGCCGCGCCAGCTTCGAGATACCCACGACCCGCCGGGCCGGCAGGTAGGCGATGTGGACCTTGCCGATGATCGGCGACAGGTGGTGCTCGCAATGCGACTCGAAGCGGATGTCGCGCAGCGTGACGATCTCGTCGTAGCCGTCGGTCTCGGAGAAGGTGCGGCGCAGGACCTCCACCGGGTCCGCGTCGTAGCCGGCGAACCATTCGCGGTACGCCTCGGTCACGCGCCGGGGCGTGTCCTGGAGGCCCTCGCGGTCGGGGTCCTCGCCCGCCCACCGCAGCAGCGTGCGCACCGCCTCCTTGGCTTCCTCGACGCTCGGGCGCTCGCTCTCGGGGAGCCCGGTTCGGCTTGGATCAGGGATGCTACCCACTTTCACGACGACCTTCCTCGAAGCGCGCGGCCTTCAGCCGGATATCGGCGGCGCACCGGCTGCGATGTGACCAGACCATTGCGATGGTCGGGAGGTCATTCGGTTCCCGCCGGCACCCGGCCCGCCGGCGACCTCAATGAATCTGGCGCGGGGCATGGGGGCTGTCCAGGGAAAAGGCCGGGATGTCCACCTCGAAGCGCTCGTCCGCGTCGGTTTTCATCTCGTAGCGGCCGACCATGAAGCCCGAGGGCGTCGCCAACGGCGCGCCCGAGGTGTACTCGAAGCTGTCGCCGGGCTCCAGGACCGGCTGCTCGCCCACCACACCGGCGCCGCGCACTTCCTGTGTCCGCCCGGATGCGTCGGTGATGCTCCAATAGCGGTTGAGGAGCTGGACCGTCTCGGTCCCGTGGTTCTCGATCCGCACGCGGTAGGCCCAGACATAGTGGCCCTGCGCCGGCTCGGACTGGTCTTCCAGATAGCTCGGCTCCACCGTCACGGTGATCGAGCGCGTGGTGCTCGAATACATGGGCATGCTCCGCGGCGGCTTCGGGGGCGGTCGGCGACGCATATACGACACGCGGCGGGACCGTGCCAAACGCTGCAGCCCCGAAACGGGCCGCGACGGGGTCGTCGCGGTCAGTTGGTCGGTACCTGGCTCGACCCGCCGTCCTCGGGCATCGGCCAAAGCAGGATCTCGGCGCGGCGGTTCTCCTGCTTGGGCACGCCGTCGCCGGTGGGCAGGCGCGGATCGGTCTCGCCCCGGGCGATCACCTCGACGGTGCCGGCGGGCACGCCGGAGAGGATCAGGGACTCGCGCACCGAATCGGCCCGCCGCAGCGAGAGTGCCATGTTGTACTCGAGTGGGCCCGCGGTGTCGGTGTGGCCCACCACGGTCACTTGCCGGGCGTCGCGCGCGCGCGCCTCGGCGGCGGCGGACTCGATCTTGGGCCGCTCCGAAGGACGGATGTCCGACTTGTCGAAGCCGAAGAAGACCATGTATTGGGGCTGCGCCACCGCCCCCGCCCCCGCCCCCGTGTCCTGGGGCGGTGGCGCCCCCTCGATCCGGGACAGCGCGTCGAGGAATTCCCGGCGGCATTTCTCGACGTAGCTGTCGTCGTTGCGCTCCGAGGTGCGCTCGACCCAACAATCGAAGCGCGCCTGGGCGATCGCGGCCGTCTGCGGCATGGTGTCGCGCGCGCCGGCATCCAGCGCGTCGATCAGGCGCTTGCGCGCCCGGATGTAGTCGGGGACCTCGTCCGTGGCGAGCAGGTTCCAACGCCCGAGCAGTTCGGGCAGAACCTCGTCGTTGCGTTGGGCGACGGCGGCGCGCAGGCCCTTGCGGGAGAAGTGGCGCGAGTCGATCCAGTCCTTCTGCCGGTGCGCCTCGAAATCGGCATAGGCCAGGTACTCGCGTGCCAGCGTCTCGTTGAACCGGGTGTTGTCGATCGGCGTGACGGCGTCCTCGATCAGGCCGATGCTGGTAAAGAACGCGTTGGCGCAGTCGAGCCTGTCGCGCTCGGGAAAGCCGGAGCCGGTACGCTCCACCCAGCAGTCGTACTGGGCCTGCGACTTGGCGGCGAGCGCCGGGACGGCGGAACGGGCGTTCGTGTCCAGGGCGTTGATCAGGCGCGCGCGAGCCTCGGCCAGCGCGACGCGCTGCGGGCCGTCGATGCCCCAGCCGTCGGGATCCTCCGGCGGCACCGCCTCGCCCGACTGCGCCGCGTCTGCCTTGGACAGGAACTTCTGGGCCGCGAACCGGTCATGGTACTTCTGTTCCTCCGCCTCGACCAGGCCGCGGTACTCGTCCGCCAGCGCGTTGGCGAAAATCTCTCCCTGAGGGGCCGACGCCTGCGCGGAGGCCTCCGGCCCCGCGCCCTGCTCGACGAGACCGGACCTCTCTTCGCCGGTACAGCCGGCCACCAGCACCAGCATTGCCGCCGCCGCCAGCCGTCTCGGATGGGCATCGACCACTGCCTCGTCTCCTCCAGCTGCGCCGGGCGTCTGCCGGACGTCCCCGATGCGGCTTCCGATCCGGCTGCCGCGCGTCCGGGCGGGCCTGTCGGAACACTTCACGCGGAACCTCGAGACCAACTCGGCAGGCTCGAGCAGCCAGTGCTTAGTGCAGTGTTTCACGCCTCGGTGATTTTCGGCAGTTGCCCTGAACGTCTCGGGGATTCGCGCCAGTCCGTCAAATGCTTTCGAGCGCGCGGTCGAGGTCGTCGATCAGGTCGCGCGGGTCCTCGAGACCGACCGAGAGCCGCACCAGCCCGTCGGTGATGCCCAGCCGGGTGCGGTCCTCCGGCGTAAGTCGCTGGTGGGTCGTGGTCGCGGGATGGGTGATCAGGCTCTTCGTGTCCCCCAGATTGTTCGAGATGTCGACCAGCTCCAGCGAGTCGAGCAGGCGAAACGCCGCCTCCTTGCCGCCCGGCACCTCGAAGGCGACGACCGAGCCGCCGGCATCCATCTGCCGCATGGCGACGCCGTGCTGAGGGTGGTCGGTGCGCTCGGGGTAGAGCACCCGGCCCAAATCGCCGCGCAGCGCCAAATGGTCCGCGATCCTGCGGGCGCCGGCGCAGTGCTCGCGCACCCGCAACGGCAAGGTCTCCAGCCCCTTGAGCAACACCCAGGCATTGAACGGCGACAGCGCCGGGCCGGTGTGGCGCAGGAAGGGCATGACGAAGTCCTTGTGGAACTCCGCGGAGCTCAGGATGACGCCGCCCAGGCAGCGGCCCTGGCCGTCGATATGCTTGGTCGCGGAGTAGAGCACGATGTCCGCGCCCAGCTCGAGCGGCCGCTGCAGCACCGGCGTCGCGAAGACATTGTCGACCACGACCCTCGCACCGGCGGCATGGGCCAGGTCCGCCACCGCCCGCACGTCGATGATGTCGAGCGCCGGGTTCGACGGGGTTTCCAGGAAGACGCAGGCGGCGGGCCGGGCCAGCGCCGCTTCCCACTGCGCCATGTCCGCGCCGTCGACGAACTCGGTGTCGATGCCATAGCGCGGCAGGATGTTGGCGACGATGTGGTGGATCGAGCCGAACAGCGCGCGCGACGCCACGAGCCGGTCCCCGGCGCGCAGCTGGCACATCAGCGTGCCGAACACCGCGGCCATGCCGCTCGCGGTCGCCATCGCCGCCTCGGCGCCCTCGAACAGGCGCATGCGTTCCTCGAACATGGCGACGGTCGGGTTGCCGTAGCGCGAATAGATGAAGCGGTCGGCCTCGCCCTTGAATGCGGCCTCGGCCTGCGCCGCCTCGTCGTAGACATAGCCCGAGGTGAGGTAGATCGCCTCCGAGGTCTCGGCGTTGGCGGAGCGGCGGGTGCCGCCGCGCACCAGACGGGTCTGCGGCCGCCAGCGTGACGGGTCGGCGGGCTGAGTGCCGCCCGCGGCGGGCCGGGTCGTCGCAGTGTCGGACATGGGTCCCCCCAACGAAAAAAGGCCCTGACCGGCAAACAGGTCAGGGCCCCCATTGGGCCGACCTTTTAGCGAGCTTGTTTAACGTGGCCGCAAGCCGGTCGACAAATCACCACGTAGCTGCGGTCATAGACGCTGGCGAATTGGCGGTCAAGCTATCCCTCGCCGACCGAGCACGAGCCGCCGCCGAGGACGCAGAACTTCGCGCAGTGCGGATGGTTCAGCGTCACGTCCCTGCGCGCTTCGGTCAGCGTCTCGCCGAGCTCGAACTGCTCGTCGTAGGGCAGGAGGGTGCACGGCACCACGACCGGCCGCTCCGCGCCCTTGCGCTTCACCACCATGCGCGACCCGGCGCACATCATGTCGTCGGGACGGACGCCCAGGATGCCCCAGCAGGCGGTGGTGATCTCGGGCACGTCGGCGCGCGGGTCCATCTCGGGAAACAGCACGAGCTGCCTGGGGTCGGCCGCGTCGAGCGGTACGCCGAGCGTGGCGAACAGGCGAGCGAAGCCGGCTCGGAGGTCCTCCTCGCTCTCGTCCCAGCACGTGCGTCCGGCGACGTCGACGCGGAAACCGTTGTCGCACAGCCAGCGCAGGCCCTGGATGGTCCTGTCCCACGATCGCGCGCCGCGCTCGGCGCCGTGGAACTCCTCGGTGTAGTGGTCGATCGAGACGCGAAGGGTCAGCCGTTCGCCATGTTCGGCCTCGAGCGCGAGCAAGGCCTTCGCGTGCTTGATCATCGGCCGCATGGCATTCGTCAGCACCAGGACCTCATGGCCCCGGGCCAGAGCATCGCTCAGCATCAGCGCGATCTCGGGGTTCATGAACGGCTCGCCGCCGGTGAATCCGATCTCGCGCGTGCCCAGCCGTCGGTCCGCGATCTCGTCCAGATAGGCGGCCACCTCGGCCGCCGTGATGTAGACGAGGCGGTCGTTGCGTGGGCTCGATTCCATGTAGCAGTGATGGCACTCCAGGTTGCAAAGGGTGCCGGTGTTGATCCACAGCGTCTCGAGCCGGCGGAGCGCGACATGGGCGCGCGGCTCGCCCGCCGCGGTCCGGTCGGGGTCGCGGAACTTCCGCGGGTCGAGGCGTTGGGCCGGGGCCTGCGGCAGCGAGGTCATGATGGTCCTTTTTGCCGTTCTTTTAGGGGCGGCGCGCGCGGTCTGCGGTCGTACCCGCCCCTACATGCCCCGGGACAGCGCCGATGTCACGGTCCGCGTGCGAACAAATCTGCGTGAGGCGGGCGCTTGTGCCCCGCGCGACGACGCCTATAATTCCCTCCCGGACGCGGGTGTAGCTCAGTGGTAGAGCAGTGGCTTCCCAAGCCACGTGTCGTGGGTTCGATCCCCATCACCCGCTCCAACCCCTCCCGACGAGCCGTTTCCGCACCGCCGGGCACTGTTGCCGCAGGGATGATCTGACGCCGGATTTCACGTTATTTAGATGTGTTTTTCTCGCCCTTGCCGCTCCGGATCGCCCCTTCACGCTGCGCATGGGGTATAAGCTATTGATAGCACAATATTATTAGAGCGATCTAAAAGCACGCAATTCTGCGATAAAATTCGAGATTCCACGTTGAAATTTCGGACTATCGACTCTATTCTCTCGTCAATGCAGCGAGAATCCCGTTTTTCACACTCTACTGCCGTGAATAGGCGCGAGCCATGAACCACTTCCCGATCTTCGTCGACCTGTCACGCGCCGGCGCGCTGATCGTCGGCGGCGGCGAGCTGGCTGTGCGCAAGGCGCGTCTGGCGCTGCGCGCCGGACCGGTGACCGTCGTGGCGCCGAGCCTGTGCGACGAACTGCTCGAGCTGGCCGAGTTGCGGCGTATCGGCCATCTGGCGCGTCCCTTCCGCGCCGCCGACGTCAAGGGTCGGGCGGTGGTGTTCGGCGCCACCGGCCATGACGCGGTCGATACCGAAGTGTCGCGCGCCGCCCAGGCGGCCGGGATACCGGTCAACGTGGTCGACCGGCCCGACCTCTCGACCTTCGTCATGCCCGCCATCGTCGACCGCGACCCTGTGACGGTCGCCATCGGCACGGGCGGCGCGGCGCCGGTGCTGGCGCGCCAGATCCGCGCCCGGATTGAGAGTATGCTGCCCGCCCGCCTGGGCCGGGTCGCCGCCTTCGCCGAGCGCTTCCGCGGGGCGGTCAAGGCGGCGGTGGCCGAGCCCGAAGCGCGGCGCCGGTTCTGGGAGCGGTTCTTCGACGGCCCGCTCGCGCGCCAGATCCTCGACGGCGACGAGTCCGGCGCGGCCGAGGCCATGCTGCGCCTGGTCAACACGCCGGGCGAGGCCGAAGGCGGTTCGGTCGCGCTGGTCGGCACCGGGCCGGGCGACCCCGACCTCCTCACCTTCCGCGCCCTGCGCGCGATGCAGAACGCGGACGTGGTGGTCCACGACAAGCTGATCGGCCCGGAGATCCTGGAGTTGGTGCGGCGCGACGCCGAGCGGATCTACGCCGGCAAGTCCAAGGCCGACCACAGCCGCACGCAGGACGAGATCAACGCGCTGATGGCCGAGCACGCGCTCGCCGGCAAGCGGGTGGTCCGGCTCAAGGGCGGCGACCCCTTCGTGTTCGGCCGCGGCGGTGAGGAGATGGACTATCTGCGCGCCCGCGGCGTCGCGGTCGAGGTGGTGCCGGGCATCACCGCCGCCACCGGCTGCGCCGCCGCCGCCGGCATCCCGCTCACCCACCGCGACCTGGCCCATTCGGCGGTGTTCGTGTCGGGACACGCCAAGGACGGCGCGCCCGATCTCGACTGGCCGGCGCTCGCGCGCACCGGCCAGACGCTGGTGATCTACATGGGCCTGTCGACCGCAGCGTCGCTGGCCGAACGGCTGGTCGCGCACGGCCTGCCCGCCGCCACGCCCGCCGCCATCGTCGAGAAAGGCACGCTGCCCGGCCAAAGGGTAGTCACCGGGACGGTCGCCGATCTGCCGACGATGGCGTCCGGGCACGGACTGACCGGACCGGCGCTGATCGTGGTCGGCGAGGTGGTGCGGCTCGCCCATGCCGAGGCGCTGCCCGCGCTGGCACACGCCGCGGCGTCCTGAGCAGGAGCATCGGTATGACGCTCAAGGTCCTCATCGCCCAGCGCCTCGACGACGGTATCGTCGTCTTCGCCGGCCCCGACGGCTGGGTCGAGCATATCGAAGACGCGGTCGTCGCCGAGGACGACGACGCCGGCGCGGCGCTCGATGCCCGCGGCGCGGCCGGCGCAGCGGCAAACGAGATCGTCGATCCCGCGCTCATCGAGGTCGCGCGCGAGGACGGCCGGATCGTGCCCGCGCACATCCGCGAGCGCATTCGCGCCGTCGGTCCGACCGTCTATCCCCACCACGGCAAGCAGGCGGAGCGGAGGTAGGCCCGATGTACCGCTACGACGAGTTCGACCACACGCTGGTGCGCGAGCGCGTCGCGCAGTTCCGCGACCAGGTCGCGCGGCGCCTGGCGGGCGAGCTGAGCGAGGACGAGTTCAAGCCGCTGCGGCTGATGAACGGCCTCTACATGCAGCTCCACGCCTACATGCTGCGCGTCGCCATCCCCTACGGCACGCTGTCCTCGCGCCAGATGCGCAGGCTCGCCCGCATCGCGCGCGTCTACGACAAGGGCTACGGCCATTTCACCACGCGCCAGAACATCCAATACAACTGGCCGGCGCTGAAGGACGTGCCCGACATCCTCGCCGAACTGGCCGAGGTCGAGATGCACGCCATCCAGACCTCGGGCAACTGCATCCGCAACGTCACCGCCGACCAGTACGCCGGCGCCGCCGCGGACGAGATCGAGGACCCGCGCGTGGTGGCCGAGATCATCCGCCAGTGGTCGACTTTCCACCCCGAGTTCTCGTACCTGCCGCGCAAGTTCAAGATCGCGGTTTCGGGCGCGCAGTCGGACCGGGCCGCGGTGGCGGTGCACGACATCGGCATCCGTATCCGGCACGACGATAAGGGCGAGATCGGCTACGAGATGAAGGTCGGCGGCGGCATGGGGCGCACGCCCATGCTGGCCAAGACGGTCAACCCGTTCGTGCCGCGCCGCCACCTGCTCGCCTATCTCGAGGCGATGCTGCGCGTCTACAACTCGTACGGCCGGCGCGACAATCCGTTCAAGGCGCGCATCAAGATCCTGGTCCACGAGATCGGCATCGAGGAGTACCGCCGCCGCGTCGAGGCGGAGTTCGCCGCGATCAGGGACGGCGTCCTCGACCTGCCCGAGGACGAGGTCGCCCGCATCCGCGCCTACTTCCGCCCGCCGCGTTTCGAGCCGCTCGAAGACCATGTGCCCGCGCTCGAGCGGGCGCGGGGCGCCGACTGGGCTTTCGACAACTGGCTGCGCACCAACGTGGTCGAGCACAAGGCGCCGGGCTACGCGATCGTCAACGTCTCGCTCAAGCCCACCGGCGGCGTGCCCGGCGACGCCACCGCGGAGCAGATGAAGACCGTCGCCGACCTCGCCGAGCGTTACAGCCACGACGAGCTAAGGGTGACCCACGAGCAGAACCTGGTGCTGCCGCACGTGCGCAAAATGGACCTGCACGACGTCTGGACCGCGCTCGGCGAGGCGGGTCTGGCGACATCCAATATCGGCCTGGTTTCCGACATCATCGCCTGCCCGGGGCTCGATTTCTGCAACCTGGCCAACGCGCGCTCGATCCCGATCGCCCAGCAGATCTCGGAGCGCTTCGCCGACATCGACCGCCAGCACGAGGTCGGCGAGCTCAAGATCAAGATCTCGGGCTGCATCAACGCCTGCGGCCATCACCACGTCGGCCACATCGGCATCCTGGGCGTCGATAAGAAGGGCCGCGAATTCTACCAGATCACGCTCGGCGGCGACGCCACCGACGACGCCGCGCTGGGCGAGCTGGTCGGCCGCGGCATCGAGGGCGACGCCGTGGTCGACGCGGTCGAGGACATCGTCGGCGTGTATCTGGACCAGCGCCGCGGCGGCGAGCGGTTCGTCGATACCTACCGCCGCGTTGGCGCGCAGCCGTTCAAGGAGAAGCTCTATGCCGCTCATTAAGGACGGGCAGCGCGTCGGCGACGATCCCTGGCGCATGCTGGCGGACGAGGAGCCGGTGCCGGCCTTCGAGCCCGTGGCGGTCTCGCTCCCGCGCTGGCGCGAGGAGCGCGCGGCCCTGCTCGGCCGCAACGCGCCGGTGGGCGTGCGCCTCGCCAGCGACGAACACGCGCACGAGATCGCCGAGGACGTCGGCGCCTTGTCCCTGATCGCGCTCGACTTTCCGACCTTCAAGGACGGTCGGGCCTACACCACCGCGCGGCTGCTGCGCGAGCGTTACGGCTTTACCGGCGAGCTGCGCGCCGTGGGCGATGTGCTGCGCGACCAGCTGCTGTTCATGCGGCGCTGCGGCTTCGACGCCTTCGAGCTGCGCAAGGAGGCGGACGCCGTCGCCGTCGACGCCGCGCTGAGCGCCTTCAGCCACGTCTACCAGCCCGCGGGCGGCGACCGGCGCGCCCCGGTGCTCGCCCTGCGCCACCGCAAATCCGCAGCCGAGTGAGATTATGTTCGAGTCCCTCCAGGAAGCGCGCGAGGCGGTCGACCTGGCCGAGCCGACCGAGGCCGAGCGCGAGGAAGCACAGAGCCAGGCCGAGGCGCTGAGCGCGCGCTACGGCGATCTGGGCGGCGCCGAGCTGCTCGAGGTCATGATCCGCGACGTGTTCCCCGGCCGGATCACCCTGGTCTCGTCCTTCGGGGCCGAGGCGGCGGCGCTGCTCCACATGGTCAGCCGGATCGACCGCGCGACGCCGGTATCCTTCGTCGACACCGGCCGCCTGTTCGGCGAGACGTTGCGCTATCGCGACACGCTGGTGCGCACCCTTGGCCTGCGCACCGTGCGCACGGTGCGCCCCGACCCGGAACGCGTGCGCAAGGCCGACCCGGAGCTGATGCTGTGGCGGCAGAACGCCGACGTATGCTGTTTCATCCGCAAGGTCGAGCCGATGCAGCGCGCGCTCGAGGGTTTCGACGCCTGGATCACCGGGCGCAAGGCCTATCACGGCGGCGAGCGCAAGGGCCTGCCGCACATCGAGGCGCTCGACGGGCGGGTCAAGCTCAACCCGCTGGCGCGCTGGACCAAAGAAGACCTTGACGCCTATTTCGCGTCGCATAATCTGCCGAGGCATCCGCTCGAGGACGAGGGTTTCCTGTCGATCGGCTGCCTGCCTTGCACCGATCGGGTGCAGCCCGGAGAGGACCCGCGCGCCGGCCGCTGGCGCGGACAGAACAAGTCCGAATGCGGCATCCATTTCTCCCTGCTCCCCAAGGCGAGCTAGCCCGGCCATGAACGACCTCGACGCCCTCGAAGCCCAGAGCGTCTATATCCTGCGCGAGGCCTATAACCGTATCGACCGGATCGGCATGCTGTGGTCGGTCGGCAAGGACTCGAATGTCATGATCTGGCTCGCCAAGAAGGCGTTCCTGGGCCGGGTGCCGTTCCCCGTGATCCATCTCGACACGGGCAAGGAGTTCCCCGAGACCTATGCCTTCCGCGACCGCTACGTGGAGGATTGGGGCCTCGATCTCATCGCCGACGAGTGCCCGCCGATCGAAAGCGTCGACGCCGAGCTGCCGCCGGCCTCGCGCTTCGCCGCGCGCAAGACCGAAGGCCTGCGCCAGACAATCGAGCGTTACGGGTTCGACGGCATCGTCGCCGGCATCCGCCGCGACGAGCAGTCGACCCGCGCCAAGGAGCGCGTTTTCTCGCCGCGCGGCGCCGACGGCGCCTGGGACTTCCGCGACCAGCCGCCCGAGTTCTGGGACCAGTACAACGCCGACTTCCCCAAGGGCACCCACGTCCGCATCCACCCGCTGCTGCAGTGGACCGAGGTCGACATCTGGCGCTACATCGCGCGCGAGAACATCCCGGTGGTGCCGCTCTACTTCGCGCGCGACGGCAAGCGCTACCGCTCGCTCGGCGAGGAGGGCATCACCTTCCCGATCGACAGCGACGCGGCGACGATCGACGACATCATCGCCGAACTGGAAGACACCCGCGCACCCGAACGCGCCGGCCGTGCCATGGACCACGAATCCGAGGACGCCTTCGAGCGGCTGCGCACCGCGGGGTATATGTAGCCGGCCCGACACCGCATCCGAAAAGCTCTTGTCTACCGTTGACCGTAGTGGAACGAACCGTCCCATGACCGAGACGTCCCGCGACCGCGCCTTTCCCATCGTCGTCGTCGGCCATGTGGACCACGGCAAGTCGACGCTGGTCGGCCGTCTGCTCAACGACACCGGCTCGCTGCCCGCGGGCAAGGTCGAGGAGCTCGAGCAGATCTCGGCCAGGCGCGGCATGCCCTTCGAGTGGTCGTTCGTGCTCGACGCGCTGCAGGTCGAGCGCGACCAGGGCATCACCGTCGACACCACCCAGATCTGGTTCAAGACCCCCAGGCGCCAGTACGTCATCATCGACGCGCCCGGACACAAGGAGTTCCTCAAGAACATGGTCACCGGCGCCGCCCAGGCCGACGCCGCGGTGCTGGTGATCGACGCCGAGCAGGGGGTGAGCGAGCAGACCCGCCGCCACGCCTATCTGCTGCACCTGCTGGGCGTCCATCAGGTGGCCGTCGCGGTCAACAAGATGGACCTCGTCGGCTACGCCGAGGCACGCTTCCGCAAGGTTGAGCAGGAGATCACCAAGTATCTCGGTTCGCTGGGCATCTCGCCCTCGGCGGTCATTCCGGTTTCGGCGCGCCACGGCGACCACGTCGCGAACGAGAGCGCGGCCATGCCCTGGTACGACGGCCCCACCGTCGTCTCGGCGCTCGACGGCTTCGCGCCGCGCCGGCCGCTGGCCGACCGGCCGTTGCGCCTGCCGATCCAGGACGTCTACAAATTCGACGACCGACGCGTCGTCGTCGGCCGTATCGAGACCGGCCGGCTGCGCGTCGGCGACACGCTGCACTTCACGCCCGGCGGCCGCTCGGCGCGGGTCGCGGCGATCGAGAGCTGGAACCGCGACACGCCGCCGCTGACCGCGCTAGCGGGCCAGTCGGTCGCGCTGCGCCTGGACGAGGAGATCTTCGTCGAGCGCGGCCAGATCGCCAGCCACCACGACGACCGGCCGGCGGAGGGCCACAGCTTCGCCGCGCGGCTGTTCTGGCTGGGCAGGAACCCGCTGCGCGCCGGCGACCAGCTCAAGCTCAAGCTGGCGACCGCCGAGCATCGCGTGACCGTGGACGAGATCCGCCGGGTGATCGACGTCGAGGATTTGTCGTCCGGCGCCGGCGACGAGGTGCCGCGCGGCGGCGTGGGCGAGGTGGTGTTCCGCTCGCGCTCGCGTCTGGCTGCCGACGGCTTCGAGGCCAACGGCCGCACCGGCCGCGCCGTGCTCCAGCTCGACTACCACCTGGTCGGCGGCTGCGTCATCGATCGGCTGCTCGATGCCGATGTCGCGGCCCGGCGCAACCTGACCTCGGTCGCGCAGACGGTGGCCGCCGAGGCGCGCGCCGCCGCCAACGGCCACGAGGGCGCGGTGATGTGGTTCACGGGCCTGTCCGGCGCCGGCAAGTCGACCCTCGCCATGGCGCTGCAGACCCAACTGTTCGAGCGCGGCTACCAGACCTTCGTGCTCGACGGCGACAACGTGCGCCAAGGGCTCAACCGCGATCTCGGCTTTGCGCCCGCCGACCGGACCGAGAACATCCGCCGCGTGGCCGAGGTCGCGCGGCTGTTCGCCGACGCCGGCATGATCGTCATCACCGCCTTCATCTCGCCCACCCGCGAGGACCGCGCCATGGCGCGCCAGATCGTCGGCGAGCGGTTCCACGAGGTGTTCGTCGAGGCGCCGCTCGAGGAATGCGAGGCGCGCGACCCCAAGGGGCTCTACAAGAAGGCGCGGGCGGGCGAAATCCCCGAGTTCACCGGCGTTTCGGCGCCTTACGAAATCCCCGACACGGCGGAACTCACCGTCTCCACCGCCCGACGCTCGGTCGACCAGTCGGTTTCCGATCTGGTGTCCTACGTCGACCGCACCTTCGCCCTGGTCGCCGGTACGCGCAAGGCGGGGTAGACGCGTCCCTCCGGGAGCCACGCTCACCGCTCGCACAAAAAACCGGGGCCCCGAAGGGCCCCGGTCTAGGCGCCGGTGGGCCCGCATCGATGGGCCCGCCGGACGGGGAGCTGGTGGTCAGAACTGCGCCGACTCGGTCGAGCCCTTGAGCGCGGTGGTCGAGCTGGTGCCGCCGGTGATCGCCTCCGACACCGCGTCGAAGTAGCCGGTGCCGACCTCGCGCTGGTGCTTGGTCGCGGTGTAGCCGTGCTTCTCGGCCGCGAACTCGCGCTGCTGCAGCTCCGAGTAGGCCGCCATGCCGCGCTCGGCGTAGTCCCGGGCGAGCTCGAAGGCGGCCAGGTTGAGCGCGTGGAAGCCGGCGAGGGTGACGAACTGGAACTTGTAGCCCATCGCGGCGATCTCTTTCTGGAAGCGCGCGATGTCGTCCTTGTCCAGGTTGCCCTCCCAGTTGAAGCTGGGCGAGCAATTGTAGGCCAGCAGCTTGCCCGGGAACCGGGCGTGGATCGCCTCGGCGAAGCGGCGCGCCTCCTCGAGGTCGGGCTTCGAGGTCTCCCACCACAAGAGATCCGCATACTCGGCGTAGATCAGGCCGCGGGCGATGCAGTGGTCGACGCCCATGCCCTGCTTGAGACGGTAGAAGCCCTCGGCCGTGCGACCGGCGTCGAAGTCGATGAACGGATGGTCGCGCTCGTCGAAGTCCGAGGTGATGAGCTGCGCGCTCTCGGCGTCGGTGCGGGCGAGCACCAGCGTCGAGGTACCGCACACGTCGGCGGCCAGGCGCGCGGCGTTGAGCGTGCGCACGAACTGCTGCGTCGGCACCAGCACCTTGCCGCCCATATGGCCGCACTTCTTCTCCGAGGCGAGCTGGTCCTCGAAGTGGACGCCCGCGGCGCCCGCCTCGATCATCGCCTTCATCAGCTCGAAGGCGTTGAGCGGGCCGCCGAAGCCGGCCTCGGCGTCGGCCACGATGGGAGCGAACCAATAGGTGTCGT